>JBDTTY010000296.1:0-4300 GCA_040007975.1 Betaproteobacteria bacterium
ACCAGTAGCGATCAAGCATGACATCGCCGACCACCAGTACTTTGGCGGCAGCAACGCGTTTGTAGTAGCTGGAAAATGTCGTGGCAGCCATCGTGGCATTCACCGTCTGCCGATGGCGAAGTATTCAAGACCCGCCGCGCGCACCTGCTGCGGATCGTACAGGTTGCGTCCGTCGAAAATGACCTTCTCGCGCAACTTGGCCTTCAGGACATCGAAATCGGCGCTGCGGAATTCCTGCCATTCGGTGACCACCACCAGCGCGTCGGCATCCTTGCACGCATCAAGCGACGAATCTGCAAAGTGCAGATTGGGGGTGTCGCCGAACACGCGTCGCGCCTCGTCCATGGCGACTGGATCGTAGGCCACCACGCGCGCGCCAAGCGCCGTCAACGCCGCCACGATCACCCGCGACGGCGCTTCGCGCATGTCGTCGGTGTTGGGCTTGAAAGCCAGGCCCCACATCGCCAATGTGCGTCCGCTCAAATCGGCGCCAAGTCGCGCGACGATCTTGTCGACCAGAATGTGTTTTTGCGCTTCGTTGACCGACTCGACCGCCGCAATCAACTGCAATGGCATGCCGAGTTGCGTGGCCGTGTACTGCAATGCTTTTACGTCCTTGGGAAAGCAACTGCCGCCATAGCCAACACCCGGATAGAGAAAGTGATACCCGATGCGCGGATCCGAGCCGATGCCCTGCCGTACCATTTCGATGTCGGCGCCCAGCCGATCAGCAAGGTTGGCCACCTCGTTCATGAACGAAATGCGCGTGGCCAGCATCGCGTTGGCCGCGTATTTGGTGAGTTCTGCCGAACGCACATCCATCACCAGAAAGCGCTCGTGATTGCGCATGAACGGCGCGTACAACGCACGCAAGGCTGCAATTGCGCGATCGTCGTTGGCACCCACGACCACGCGGTCGGGTCGCATGAAATCTTCGACCGCGGCGCCTTCCTTCAAAAATTCGGGATTGGACGCGACGGCGAATGGGAGGTCCGCGCGACGCAGCGTCAGTTCTTCGGCAATCGCTGCGTGCACGCGGTCGGCGGTGCCCACCGGCACGGTCGACTTGTCGACGACCACTTTGAACCCGCGCATTCGCTGGCCGATGTTGCGCGCGGCCGCGATCACGTACTGCATGTCCGCGCTGCCATCTTCATCCGGTGGCGTGCCCACGGCGATGAATTGCAGCGTGCCGTGCTCGACCGAGGCATCGACGTCGGTCGTGAATCGCAGGCGTCCCGCGGCGACATTCCGCTGCACCATCGCCGCCAAACCCGGCTCGTGAATCGGTACGCCCCCGTTGTTGAGAATGTCGATCTTGCGCGCGTCGACGTCGAGGCACAGCACGTCGTTGCCGACCTCAGCAAAGCACGTGCCGGTGACGAGCCCGACGTAGCCGGTGCCGATCATCGTGACTTTCATGCTGCGGACGCCTCCACGCGCGCCAGCCCAGCATTGATCGTGTTGAGGGTCGCCAGCGGATCGCGCGCCTCGGTGATCGGGCGGCCAATGACCAGAAAGTCCGCCCCGGCGCGAATGGCTGCTTCCGGTGTGACCACCCGTGCCTGATCGTCCTGCACCGCATCGGCAAGGCGAATGCCCGGTGTCACCAGCTTGAAATCGCGACCACATGCCAAGCGTAGCGTAGCGGCCTCATGGGCCGAACATACGGCACCGTCAAGGCCGCAGTCACGTGTGAGACGCGCCAATTGCAGTACTTCGTCGGCAGCGGAGCCCGCGTGCCCGACTTCGCGCAGATCAGCGTCGGCGAGACTGGTCAACACCGTGACCGCGATCAGCAACGGCGCTCGGCGACCGGCGGCGGTCGAGGTGTCATCGACCGCCTTGCGCGCAGCGCGCAGCATCGCGCCGCCGCCGCTGGCATGAACGTCGATCATGTACACACCCAGGCGCGCCGCCGCCGCACACGCACTGGCGGCCGTATTGGGAATGTCATGAAACTTGAGATCCAGAAAAACATTGAAGCCGCGATCCACCATCCAACGCACCGGCTCTGGCCCCCCGATGACGAACAACTCCTTGCCCACCTTGAGGCCACATTGTTGCGGGTCGAGGCGATCCGCCAAGCCCAGTGCGGCCATCGGATTGGCAAAATCGAGGGCGACAAACACGCGCGGCGCGGGGGAAGTGGTTGTGGTCATGCGAATCCCGGCATTGTTCTGAAAGGTGAATGGATCATGCGTAGCCATCCGGCGTCTCGGTCCGTCGCGGCGAATAGGTTTCCCATTTGAGGCAGCCGGGACAACGCCAGTAATACTGCTTGGCCCGGAAGCCGCAATGGTCGCATTTGTACATGCCCAGTCGCTTGATGTGCTGCGCGACCAGGCCTTTCACAAGTTCGAGGTCATGCCGACGGTCCGCAGGCGCGGCCAGCAATTGCGCCTCAAGCAGGCGATCAAGCCCCAGTAGCGTCGGGTTGCGGGCCAACTCTTCCTTGATCAGTCCAGCCGCCGCGTCGGGCCCCTCCTGTTCCAGCACCAGTGTGAACAACGCGTTGAGAATATCGAGCGAAGGATATTGCGACTGATAACTACGCAGCACGCGAATGCCCTGGGCGACCATGTCCTGTTTGCGCCACGCATCGGCCATCCGGTCGGCGGTCAGGGCCAAAAATGACGGATTCTGGGTTTCTATTTTCTGCCAGGTGGCAAGCGCGCCCGCCGCGTCGCCTTGTTGGAGTTGCGCGTCGCCGGCGATCATCGTGGCGCGTGCGCAACCTCGATACGCCGCAAAGGCCGCATCCAGTTCGCGCTGCGCGATGACATGATCGCCCTCGAGCAGCGCCGCCTGCGCAAGCTCGCAATGGTATTGCGCAATCTCCTTGAAGTACGGCTGCTTGGCCAGCACTTCCATCCGTCGTGTGGCGGCAATCGCCTTGCGCCAGTCCTTTTCGGTTTCGTAGATCGAGATCAGATGCGACAGCGACGAATGCTCGAACACCGAACCGTCGAGTTTGGTGAACAACTCCTCTGCTCGATCGAGCAATCCGGCGCGGTGAAAATCCTGCGCCAGTTCGTGCGTGGCCATCGTGCGCTTGTCGGCGGGAAGATCGGGGCGATCCAGCAAGTTCTGGTGCATCCGGATGGCACGATCAATTTCACCCTGACGACGAAACAGCGACCCCAGCGCAAAATGAAGATCGATCGTCTGCGGATCGACCTTGACCACTTCGATGAAGGATTCGATGGCCTTGTCGGGCTGCTCGTTCAGCAGAAAATTGAGCCCGCGAAAATACGACAGCGGCAACGCGCGGGATTCGCGCAGCAGATGCTTGATGTCGATGCGCGCCGCAATCCAGCCCAACCCGAAGAACACCGCCGGGATCGGTAGCAGCCACCACAGTTCGAAGTCCATGACGTAACCGCTAGCGCGAACGCATCACAGGACGTCCGGCAGGCGATCGTCGCGCTTGTAGCTCGGCCCGGACGCCGACGTGGCGACACCACTCGACACTGATGACGGCGAATGCCGCTGATCGCGGCGCAACTTGTTCAATTGTCGTTTCAACCGTGAAGCGCGCAGTGCCCCGGCCAGCAGCCCTGCCGCCACCCCGCTGGCAAACGCGATCAGCACCACGAAGACCAACGGGGCCTGCCAGGTCACGAAATTGAAAATGCGCAGCGTGACCGTATCGGCGTTCTGCAACGACAGGAACAGCAGGGCCATAAAGACGGTGGCGGCGACGATCCAGCGCACGGTTTGCATGGGCTGAATTATGCCATTGCGTGCAAATCGGCCCCAATGAATAAAAAAAGGCGGGAGAGTTGCCTCTCCCGCCCGGATTGCTGGCGGCTCGATGCAAGCCGCCGTGTTGCCTATTTTGGAACGTCTTCAGCGAAGTCGACACGCTCGCGCAATTCCTTGCCCGCCTTGAAGTGCGGCACAAATTTCTGTGGCACCTGCACCTTTTCACCGGACTTGGGATTGCGACCGGTGCGCGGCGGACGGTAATTCAAGCCGAAGCTGCCAAAACCGCGGATCTCGATGCGCTCCCCCTTGGCGAGGGATTCACCCATCGCGTCGAGGATCATCTTGACCGCCAGTTCGGCATCCTTGGCAACCAACTGCGGAAACTGGGCCGCGAGGCGGTCGATCAGCTCCGATTTGGTCATTGCGGCGTTCCCGTGGTTCAACCGTTGCTCTTGTTGTCAGACAGCTTGGCTTTGAGCAGCGCACCGAGGTTGGTCGTGCCCGTGTTGGCGCCTGCGTTTTCGGCACTGACACGCTGCATCGCTTCGCCTTCCTCGGCGTTGTCCTTGGCCTTGATCGACAGGTTGAT
>JBDTTY010000297.1:0-4271 GCA_040007975.1 Betaproteobacteria bacterium
GCGGTGGCTCGATCTACGGCGGCACGCTGCAGATTCACAAGAACATGATTGCCGGCCACATTCTGGGACGCAAGAACAGTCAGTGGGCCGGAAAGGGCGACGCATGAAGGCGACCGCTGTGAACGATCGCGACCCGGTCATCGTTGAAGCTGTCCGGACGCCGGTTGGGCGGCGTGGCGGTGTGTTGCAGAATTGGCACGCGGCAGCGCTGCTGGCGGAAGTGTTCAATGCGGTGATCGACCGCAGCGGCATACCGCGCGAAGCCGTGGACGATGTGATTGCCGGCTGCGCCACGCAGGTGGGCGAACAGGCGGGCAACATCGCGCGTACTGCATTGCTGATCGGCGGATTTCCGTTCACGGTTCCCGGAACGACGGTGACGCGCGCCTGCGGATCCTCCCAGCAAGCGGTGCATTTTGCCGACAACATGATCCGCAGCGGTGTGTGTGACGTGGTGATTGCGGGCGGCGTCGAGCTCATGTCGCATACCGCGGGCGGCAACGAAGACACACGCTTTGGCAAGCGCTATCCCGACGACCTGGTCGACCGCCTGTCGATGCCGACAATGGGGATTGCGGCAGAACGCATTGCGCAGCGTTGGCAACTGGAACGACCGTATCTCGACGAGCTCGCGTTGCGCAGTCACATGTTGGCTGCATCGGCGCAAGATCAAGGCCGATTCACGCGCGAAATGATGCAGGTCGCGGGCGTCGACGGCAATCCGCTGTTGGCGGACGAGGGCGTTCGTCGCGCATCGACGATTGAAAAGCTTGCGGCGCTGAAGCCCGCATTTCAGGACGATGGCCGGATCACGGCGGGCAATGCCAGCCAGGTGTCGGATGGCGCCTCGGCGTTGCTGCTGATGTCCGCCGGCAGAGCCAGGGCATTTGGATTGCGACCCCGAGCGCGGCTGGTGGCGCAACGTGTGGTGGGCGTGGATCCGCAAATCATGTTGACTGGGCCCATCCCCGCCACGCGAGCGATCCTGCAACAAGCCGGACTATCGGTCGCGGATATTGATCTCTTTGAAATCAACGAAGCATTTGCATCGGTGCTGGGCGCCTGGATCAAGGAGATCCAACCTGATCTCGGGCGCGTGAACGTCAATGGCGGCGCGATCGCAATGGGACATCCACTCGGGTCGACGGGCGCACGCCTGATGACCACGCTGCTGCACGAACTCGAACGCCGAGGTGACCGCTATGGACTGCAGTCGATGTGCTGCGGTGGCGGAATTGGCACCGCAACGATCATCGAACGGCTGGACTAAAAGGCGACCCCATGGCTGAAATCGATCGCACGTTGATTGGCTCGATCACGCAACCATTCCATGTCGACGTGGAACGCGGGGCCATTCGTAAATTCGCAGACGCCATCGGCGACCCGAGTTTACTGTATCGCGACGCCGACTACGCACGCGCGATGGGCTACGACGGGATCATCGCACCCCCGACATTTCCAACCTGCTTTCGACCGGCTGTCGAACCCCCGTGGTTCGAGCATCTGGATCGCCGCCGCGTGGTGGCAGGGCAGGTGTCATTCGATTACCAACGTCCGATTGTTGCCGGGATGCGACTCGCCTGCACATTGAAGTTTGTGGGTGTGGACGATAAGGCAGGAAGCAAAGGTCGCATGGAGCTTCTGCATCAGGCGATGGAAGGCCGCGACGACACCGGGGAATTGGTATTTGTCGCCGGGCGTACCACCGTGTATCGCTCGTTGGAACAAGTCGAACGCCGGAGCCTCGCATGACCTACGCCGCCAAGGTCGTGCACCCAGGCGATCGTTTCGTGCAAGCGATGCCGTCGATCACGACTATTCAGCTCGTCAAATACGCCGGAGCCTCCGATGACTACAACCGCATTCATTACGACCTGACCTACGCGACCGAAGCGGGATTGGGCGGCGTCATTGCGCATGGCATGTTGACGATGGGTTTCATGTCCAGCGCACTGGTCGCGTGGGCGGGGCCCAGAGCGCAGATCAAGCACCTCGCGGTGCGCTTTACGGCGCCGGTGCGTCCCGGCGATGTTGTCGAAGTTACCGGCGCCGTGACGGCGACACGGCTGACCGATGGGCACAACGATGCCCAGTGTGATGTCGTTGCCCGCGTCGGCGAACGCGTCGTGGCGCAGGGCGAAGCAACCGTACGATTTCCAGAATGATGAACGTGGGGCCGCCGTCAAAGGCATGGCGGCGGTTGACCGCGAGACCGTGGTATTCGCCATTGTGTTGACCGGGACAATTGAAGCGCAGATCCAACTTGCGCGCGCCGTTGGATTTCCGCTTCTCGTCAAACCCGCAAGGGGTGGAGGCGGCATCGGCATGATCGCGGTCACCAACGAAGCAGAGCTGGGTCCCGCGCTGCTGCGTGCCGCGGCATTGGCGCAACGCAGCTTTGCATGTGCCGACGTGTACGTCGAACGACTCTTGCAACGTCCACGGCATATCGAGTTCCAGATCATCGCCGACCAGTACGGCAATGCCATGCATCTTTACGAACGCGACTGTTCGGTGCAGCGGCGACACCAGAAGGTGATTGAAGAAGCTGTTGCGCCAAACATTGAACGCGGCGTCGTCGATGCATTGGCTGGGCGCGCAGCGTCGATACTGGGCAACATGGGTTACGACAACATCGGCACCGTTGAGACGCTCTATGACACCGACGCCGGCTTCAGCTTTCTCGAGATCAATACCCGCCTTCAGGTCGAGCACGGCGTTACCGAAGAGGTGACCGGAATCGACATCGTGCAAGCGCAAATTCGCCTGGCCGCCGGTGCGAAACTGTCAACGGTCATTCCGTTGCGACCCGAAGTATCGGGGCACGCGATTCAACTTCGCATCTACGCGGAAGATCCGGTTCGCTTCATTCCTTCGCCGGGGGTACTCGAGACGTTTGTGTTGCCGGAAGGACCTGGACTGCGTGTCGAGACCGGGTATGCCGCCGGATGCAAAGTCACACCGTACTACGACCCCATGCTCGCGAAGCTGATCGTCAAAGACGCCAACCGGTCCCAAGCAATTGCCAGGGCGCTCGATGCGCTTGGCCAAACGAGCATTGTGGGTCTCAAAACCAACATTCCGTTTCTGGAAAAGGTGTTGCGCTCCGAACCATTCCAAAACGGGGCCGTGGACACTCAGTTTGCGCAGTACATTGCGGCAACGCCGGGATAAACGCCGACAGCGACGCTGCGGGACCGCACGTCGAACGTTGATATATCGCGAAGCCAGAACGTCACCGCTGGTCTGCCGATGCAAATCGGCAGCCAGAACCGCAGCTCGCTACATCGCGGCCTTGGCCTTTCGACCAGGCGCTACCGGCGGGACATAGCCCGAGATTCGACACTGCAACGCGTCGATCTGCTTGCCGTCTTCATAGCGGGTGAGGCTGCACGTGATCACGGCCCCAGTTGCGGTCAGACCGTCCAGCTGCTGACGAACCGATGCGAGCGGCAAACCCATCTCCTTGGCAATTTCCAAGTCGAGTCGTTGACCGTATTTCTTCAAGCACTGCAAGACTTCCGTCACGGCAATTTCCTTGATTATCGGGCAATACCGAAGCCTGCCTATTATACGCGATATCCAATGATTTAGCTTGCCACCCACCACAATAGGCACGCGGGGGCGTCGAGACCCTTGGACCAGAAGCCTGCATTCAGTCGCGCACGCTCGGATGTGACGTTGCTGCTCGCACCGCAAACATCAGCAAGTACGCGGCCTCCTCGATCAGCTACAACTGAGTACCCGGGCGGCGGCAAGGTAACGCGCTTCCACTTCCTGTCGGTCCCAATGTTCCGGCAGCGCCTCGCGCGCCCCTCTGAGGATCATATCGGCGTGGCGGAGCAGCGCCGCCCGGTCTTCCGGCCGGTGCACAACCTCCGCGATTACGGCGATTGTTTCCAGCAGGCGGACGCTCACGGCGGCGCTCGAGCGGGCGTTCTGCCGGATCTGGTTGAACGCGGCGTCCACAATCGCCGGGAACGTGATGGCAGGCGCGATCACCCGGAGCTGCCCCTGTTCGTCGAAGTGCTGCACTGACGACGGCATTTTCCGCTGCGCAAGACGACGCACAGCCGATCCCAGCCGGTCCACGCAGGTGATCGCCGTGAACGGATCATTGATACCTGGCGAGAGTGCCCGCACCGCGATCTCAACGAGCTGGTGAATGGCGAACTCGATGTCCTGCGTGGCGGTCCGCTGGTGGCCCAGGATGAAGACGGCATTGACCGCTGCTTCGAGCGACTCATTGACCCGATCCCCCGGCCACGCTG
>JBDTTY010000298.1:0-4260 GCA_040007975.1 Betaproteobacteria bacterium
GCACTTCGCTTGGCGCGGCCGGCGGCACCGCGGCCGATCGCATGGGTGCGACTGGTAGTGGAGATGCGGAAATGCTTGGGAGTGGAGGTGCGGAGTTGCTCGGTCGTGGGGAGACAGAAATGCTCGGCGGCGCCGGCGTGATCGCTGCGCGCGTGTCCGATTTGGGCGGTTGCGTGTCAACGCCTGCGCCGGACGAGTTTTCGGGCGCCGCGGTAGCCGGCGCGGGCGTCGAGCGCTCGGCCACATTGGCGCGTTCGCCGATCATGGTGTCGACTGGTGCCTGCGGCGCAACTTGCAGGATGCCGATCACGACCACGCCGATGGTCGCGGCCGCCGCCAACGGCATCCACCAGCGCTGGGGGCTGGTGGCCTCCGCCGGCAACTTGGCATCGCGCGGACCGCTGCCGACTGCACGATGCGCGGCAGCCAAAATGGCGGCGTCGAGAGCGGACGATGGCGTGTCCGTGGACTGCGCGCGCCAGGCACGGTTTAACGTATCGTCACGCGGTTCGAATTCGTTGCCGGTCGTCATCGTCACTCCTCGCGCCGGGACTTCAACGCACCGCGCAGTTTGCCCACGGCATAGCGCAGTCGGCTCTTCACTGTTTCCATCCCCACGCCGGTGAGCTCCGCAATCTCCGCCAGCGAGAGCCCCGCTTCGTATTGCAGCAGAAATGCATCGCGCTGATCCGGCGGCAGTGCGCGCAATGCGGCGTCAAGCTCCTGCCGCAATTCCTTCGTTGCGGCGCGTGTCGTCGGCTCGTCGTTGACCGATCCCGCCATGGCATCCACAAGCGCACCGGCATCGTCGTCGGCATCGTCGATCGACACGAACCGGGCCTGCCCGGACGAACGCCAGTGATCGACGATCCGGTGATGCGCCAGCGTATACAGCCACGTGGTGAACTTGGCGGTGGGCACATAGCTGGCACGGGCCCGGATCGCGTTCATCCACACCTCCTGGAACAATTCGTCGGCGGTGCCCGCATTGCCGCAGTGGCGCAGCATGTAGCGATACACGCCTCCCTTGTGTCGCGCGTACAGCGTGTCGAAGGCCGCAGCACGGCCCGCGCCATACGCCAGCATCAATGCTTCGTCGGAGTCATCGGCAGGCAGAGTGGCGGCGGCATCCATTGCCCGCGCAGTATGCAAGTGCATTGCAGTTTCCGGCAACGTCTGACCCTACCCGTATCCGGTGGGGGCCGAGGCTTCAGCCTCGGAAATGTAGGGTCAGTCACAAGGCTATTGCCGCGAAGCCAAGCAATAGTCTCGTGTCTGACCCTACACTTTGCGGGTGTCCGCAACCGCCCGCGGCTGAACCCTCGGCTACGGTCTCGATTATCGATTCGGATCCGGCGCAAACCGGATGGCACCGGGAAACGGATTGGGCTCACGCCGTGCGTAATAGGGGCGCGGCTCCGGCAACACGCCCATCGCGATCAGATTTTCGCGGCGGTCGTATTGCACGGTCACGACATCATTCGGCGAACTGCTGGCGCGCTCGAAATTGACGAGGCTGACGCGCGAATCTTCGTTGCGGCCATGTCCGGTACCGAGTTTGCCGAGCGATTTTGCAGCGCTGTCCTTCTTGACTTCGCTTGTCATCGCGTCTGCGGCAGATGCGCGTTCACGCATTTGTGCGGGTGCCGGCGCTTGTACCGGCGCTGATGCCGGTGCTTGTGCCGTTGCCGGTACCTCGGCGCGTGATTCGTTCTTGGCCGCGCCTTGGGCGTCGCTTTCCATCGGCGCCTGATCGCGTGCCAACCGGTCGCTGCGCCACACGGCGCTGCGCACTTTTGCCTGAAACACGGCGACGCCGATTACGCCGACGTTTTGCGGACGACCGGTGCGGGCGGCATACGAGTCGCCCAAGTCGGTGAAATAGAACGCAGCGGTGCGCTCCATGCTTTTGCGCCAGCCGACGATTTCGACCGAGCCCCACGGTTCCAGCACATAGCCCGACTGTGCCGGCGATGCCGTGTCGCCGGAGATCACGTTGACTCCGTCCACGCTGGTCACCACCAAGACCCGAGCGCCGGTGCAATTGCGAATACGCACCGCGTATTCGTGCCCCGGTGCGCCCACGATGTAGTTACGGCCGTCCTTGGACAACACCGGCAGCGCCGAGCGGTCGAAGCGGTCATAGACATCGACCTGGACCAGCGCGCTCTTGACGTAGGGTGTGGACGACGGCAGCGGCGACATCGCAATCGCCGCGGAAGCGGCACTGGCCAGCAGCGCGGCCATGCCGACGGCGCGCAATGTGGAAACGAAACTGCCCATGGTGAAGTCCTCCTCGAGGCGCGGTCCCGGCGGGATCCGTCGTCGAGGCTGTAAACGGGCGGCGGCCGGCAAAGGGGTTATCCGGCCAGCAACGATCAACATCAGCCAAGTGCGCGCTGCTTTCCCATGCGATAATTTTCGACGATGGACGCCGCGGCCACTGCGAACCTGCCCGCAATCATTGCGGGCGCCGCGTTCGTGCTCGCCTTCATATTTGGCGCCGTGGCCAACCGCGTTAACTTCTGCACGATGGGATCAGTCACCGACATCGTCAATTTCGGGGACTGGCGCCGGATGCGTATGTGGGTGCTCGCTATCGCTATAGCCATTGCTGGTAGCGCGATCCTGGTGTCGCTTGGTTTGATCGACCTGTCCAAGTCGATCTATACCGGGGCCAAGTTGGCGTGGGTATCGAGCATCGTCGGGGGCTTTTTGTTCGGCTTCGGGATGACGCTTTCGTCCGGTTGCGGCAGCAAAACGCTGATCCGGGCCGGCGCGGGCAACCTCAAGTCGTGGGTGGTGCTGGTGGTACTGGGAATTGCCGCCTACATGACATTGAAGGGCCTGTTCGCGGTTTGGCGCACGACCGCGCTAGACCCGTGGCGCATCGATTTCGGCGGCATGGGCGCGACCACGTCCGACCTCCCGGCATTGCTGGGCGCGATGGGGCTGTCGGCGGCAGCCAAATTCTGGGTGCCGTTCGTCATTGCAATCGCGCTGATCATCTACGTGTTCAAGGACCGCGAATTTCGCAAGACCCCCGAGTTGATCATCGGCGGCATCGTGGTGGGATTGGTGATCGTTGGTGGCTGGTACATCTCGGGTCATCTTGGCTATGTCGCCGAGGACCCGGCCACGCTCGAGGAGAAGTTCTTCGGCACCAATTCCAATCGGCTGGAGTCGTACAGCTTCACGTCGCCGGTCGCGTACTCGCTCGAATTGCTGATGTTTTGGAGCGATCAGTCGCGCATCGTCACGTTTGGCATTGCCGGTGTATTGGGCATGCTGTCGGGTTCGTTTGCGTACGCCATCGTGTCGAAGACGTTTCGGTGGGAAGGCTTTGGCTCGGTCGAGGATGTCTCCAATCACATCATCGGCGCCGTCCTGATGGGCTTTGGTGGCGTCACCGCATTGGGCTGCACGATCGGTCAGGGTCTGACCGGCATCTCGACGCTGGCGGTCGGGTCGATCCTGGTGTTTGCCTCGATCATCGCCGGCTGTGTCGCCGCGGTCCGCTATCAGGAATGGCGCCTCGACAAGATTGCGTAGTCCGCAGCAGGCCTTGCCGCGTTAATTCACCATGATCGTTTTCGACCTTCGCTGTGGACACGGACATTCGTTCGAGGGCTGGTTTGCCTCGGGCGACGAATTCTTGCGCCAGAAAGAAGCGTCGATGGTCCATTGCCCGGTGTGCGACGACGCGGCGGTGGATCGACTTCCCTCAGCCAAGGTTCGCGTGCGCAAAGCCTTGCGTGCCGTGCCGCCCGACGAGCCCAAGACCGAGGCGCCCGTGCAGGATGCCATCGCCGGTTTCCCGCCCGAATTGGTCGCGCGACTGCGCGAAGTCGTGCGCAACACCGAAGACGTCGGCGAACGCTTTGCCGAGGAAGCCCGCAAGATCCACTACGAGGAAACGCCCGCGCGCCCCATTCGCGGCAAGGCCTCGAGCGAAGACGCCGAAGCGCTCACCGAGGAAGGCATCGACTTTTCCGCGTTGCCGCCATTCCTGACGCGCGAAACGCACTAGGTATTGATGACTTCCGTGGACCCGTAGACGAGGCTTCAGCCTCGTGCCAAACGCCGCTATCCCGTAGACGAGGCTTCAGGCACGCTGAACGCACCGCTCCCTGGATGCCGCGCGAGCCAGAAGCCTCGCTTACGGGATTGCATCACCAACCAGCATGTCAGCCGCTAACAACCCTCTTCGCCCGGACGCCCGGCTTGGGCTATAATCGCGGGTCTTTCCGAGGGGTCGTT
>JBDTTY010000299.1:0-4241 GCA_040007975.1 Betaproteobacteria bacterium
GCGTTGGCCATGAATGGCGCCAACATCAATCGGGGCAAGTCGGGCAACGTCAGCGCCCGATGGCAGACCTCGGCCTTTGATGGATTCCTGATCACACCCACAGGACTACCTTACGCCGACACAACGCCCAACGATATTGTCGCCGTCGATCTCAGTGGCGTCGCTCATGGCGCTCGGCTGCCCTCGTCCGAATGGCGCTTTCATCGCGACATCTATCGACAACGTTCAGACGCCACGGCGATCGTACACACGCACTCGGCCTTTGCGACCGCGCTGGCGTGCCTGCGGCGCAACATCCCGGCATTTCACTATATGGTTGCGGTGGCGGGTGGCAACGATATCCGCTGCGCGGCGTACGCAACGTTCGGCACACAGGCGCTATCGGATCACGCGCTGGCGGCGCTGGTCGAGCGCAAGGCGTGCCTTTTGGCCAACCATGGCGTCATCGCATTGGGAGCGACTCTGGAGCATGCCTTGGCTCTTGCGGTCGAGGTCGAAAATCTCGCCGAAATGTACACGCGCGCATTGCAAATCGGCACGCCAATTGTATTGTCCGACGACGAAATGTGCGTGGTGGTCGAGAGATTCTCCACCTATGGCCAGCCGCGCTAGTTGCGTCGCGCAACAGCGCTACCGGTAGACGCTGTCGTAGGTGGGGCTTCAGCCTCGTACATTTCTTCGTGTATTTCTAGGTTTCCACGCGGGTCTGCAACTTCGTGTTTTCCCTGCGAGGCTGAAGCCTCGCCTACGGCCCCACCTACGGCATCGTCTTCGGGCAGCTAGATTCGCGGAGATTCAAACGCGCGCTGCGCTACCGCGTCAAACAGCCGATCAACACACATGTCGATCGTTTGCACGCCGCTGTCGAGTTCCAATGCCGGCGATTCCGGTCGCTCATACGGCGCGTTGACGCCGGTAAATTCCGCAAGTTCGCCTCGCCGCGCACGTGCATAGAGCCCCTTGGGATCGCGCTTTTCACACGCCGCCGCAGTCGCCGACAAAAAAACTTCCAGAAAGCGATCAGCGCCGACGATCAGGCGTGCCATCTCGCGATCATCCTGATACGGAGAGATCAGCGCCGCGATGACGATCAGCCCGGCGTCATTCATGAGTCGCGCAGTTTCGGCCACCCGCCGGACATTCTCCCGTCGCGCATCTGGCGTGAAGCCGAGATCACGTGTGAGTCCGTGCCGCAGGTTGTCGCCGTCGAGCACAAACGCGGCGCGTCCGGTATCGACCAGGCGGCGCTCCAGCGCGTGTGCGAGCGTGGACTTGCCGGACCCCGGCAGTCCGGTGAACCAAATCGTGACAGGCGTCTGTCCGAGAATGTGGGCACGTTCGGCACTCGCAACCTTGCCGGGCTGCCGGAAAACATTGCCACTGGCCAGATTGCCGGTCCCAGCCTGTTCAGCGACCGCCTTGCGCTCGATCACCATGCCCGCGGCCACCGTGGCGTTGGTATCAGGATCGATGAGAATGAAACTTCCAGTCGCGCGGTTTTTGCGATATTCGTCGACGAACAACGGCTCGAACAACGTGAAGCGCAGGCGGCCGATTTCATTCTGTTGCAATTGCGTCGCTGTTTCGCGATGCAAGGTGTCGGGGTTGACGCGATACGCGACGCCGGAGCAACTTGCCTTCACGGTGCGTGTCGTCTGTTTGGCCAGATAGACGCGACCAGGATCGAGCGGCGCTTCACTCAGCCAAACCACCATCGCTTCGAGCGCTCGTTCCACACGCGGGATATTGCTGGGGTGCGCCAGCAAGTCGCCACGGCTGACGGCGACATCATCGGCGAGGCACAGCGTCACCGCTTGCGGCGGAAATGCGTAGTCGCAATCGCCTTCGGCGGTGAGGATGCGCGCAATATGCGTGCGTCGTCCCGCTGGCAACACCACCACTTCATCGCCGACGCGTGCCACCCCTGACGCAATCGATCCTGCGTATCCACGAAACGTAGCGTCGGGTCGCATCTCTAGTTGCACGGGAAACCGGAAATCGATCAGATTGATATCACCGGCACTGTAGACGCTTTCGAGATGTGGCAGCAATGGCAGCCCGCCGAACCACGGCGTGCGTTCGCTGCGGTTGACTACGTTGTCGCCGCTCAATGCGCTGACAGGGATAAATGTGATGTCCGCAAAGCGCAACCGCGACGCAAATGCGCCGTATTCATCGCGTATTCGATCGAAGACGGTCTGGTCGAAAGCAACGAGGTCCATCTTGTTGATCGCCACCACAATACGGGGCACGCCCAATAGCGACACGATGAAGCCATGCCGTTTCGATTGCGTCTGAATGCCCTGACTGGCGTCGATCAGGATGACAGCCAGGTCTGCCGTGGACGCTCCTGTGGCCATGTTGCATGTATATTGCAGATGGCCGGGCGTATCGGCGATGATGAACCGGCGATGCGGTGTAGCAAAATTGCGATAGACCACATCGATCGTGATGCCCTGCTCACACTCGGCGCGCATTCCATCGGTAAGTAGACGCAGGTCGGGGGCGGCACCCGCCACCGCATCGGCGCGCAACGCGTCGAGTTGGTCGTCATAGCTGGAACCTGCGTCATGCAATAGCCGACCAATCAGCGTGGATTTGCCGTCGTTGACGCTGCCAGCCGTCGTGATGCGCAGCAGATCGGGTTCCCGGTCAGGCGCGACGCTTTTGACGGCGGATGACTGAGCCATCAAAAGTATCCTTCGCGCTTGTTCTGTTCCATCGATCCATCGCGATCAAGATCAATTACGTGTGTCAAACGTTTAGAGAAGCGCGTGCCTTCGAGTTCGGCGATGATGTCGGTGACCGTGCGCGCATTCGACTCGACGGCGCTGGTAACGGGATAGCAGCCCAGTGAGCGAGAGCGAATGACGGCGCGGGTCGGCGTTTCGCCGGGAAGCAGGCGCGTATTCGTGCCCACCGGAAGCAATTGGCCTCCGCGTCGCACGACATCACGTTCCGCGGCGAAATAAAGTGGGACCACTTCGATATCTTCCATGGCGATGTAGCGCCAGGTATCGAGTTCGGTCCAGTTCGAGAGTGGAAACACGCGAATGCTCTCGCCGGCATCGATGCGGCCGTTATATAGGCTCCATAACTCTGGGCGCTGATTGCGCGGATCCCATTGACCATCGCGATCGCGAATGGAATAGATGTGCCCCTTGGCGCGGGATCGTTCTTCGTCACGGCGAGCACCGCTGATCACGGCGTCGTAGCCACCCGCCTTCAGCGCATCAAGCAGCGCCTTGGACTCGAGGAGTCCGCAGCAATTGTCGGCACCAAGGTCCCAGTGGTTGGTGCCAGCGGCGATCGCAGCCGCGTTGCCAAGCACACGCAGATCGACGCCCAGCGCGGCGCACACGCGATCGCGAAACGCATACATTTCTGGAAATTTGTCTCCAGTGTCGATGTGCAGCAACGGAATCGGTATGGGGCACGGTGCAAAAGCCTTTTGCGCCAATTTGAGCAACACCGACGAATCCTTGCCGACCGAATGCATGACAACGGGTCGCTCGAATTCGGCGGCAACCTCGCGCAGGATATGAATACTTTCGGCTTCGAGTTGCCGCAGGACGGAGAGCGAATAGTTTTCGGCGGTCATGATGATTGCGCAGACAAGGCCGAAAGTTTAGCGTGGATCGGGGTCGTCACGTGTTGCGATATTGGGGCTCCGGGTGCATTGCCCAAAAACAAAACGCCCCACTTGTTGAAGTGGGGCGTTGCTTGAAGGGTGCCTGACGATGACCTACTTTCGCACGGGAACTCCGTACTATCATCGGCGTACTGCCGTTTCACGGTCCTGTTCGGGATGGGAAGGGGTGGGTCCGGCGGGCTATGGTCGTCAGGCATTGAGGGTTGAGAGCGCGAGGTGTTTTTCGCGGCAGGACGCGAGGCGCATCACGATCTTGGATGTCGCGTCGAGTCCGTCAATGCGCGGGTTGGGCGCAGGCGGGAGGTAAGGGGTGCAATAGTGCTATTGCGGTAATGGGGTTGGCTATATCTCATTGGCGCTGCTGGGGTGGGGATGACTGATCTGAGAGATCGGTTCATCACGCACCGCAAGGCACACGGTTATGAGGTCAAGCCGCACGGGTTATTAGTATCGGTTAGCTTAACGCATTACTGCGCTTCCACACCCGACCTATCAACGTGGTGGTCTGCCACGGCCCTTCAGGGGAGTCAAGCTCCCGGGAGATCTCATCTTCAGGCGCGTTTCCCGCTTAGATGCTTTCAGCGGTTAT
>JBDTTY010000300.1:0-4241 GCA_040007975.1 Betaproteobacteria bacterium
GCGCCGATTGCGCAAACGATTTGCCGAGATCCCAGGGGCGCTTTCGTTCACGTAGATCACTTTGCAAATCGCGGCGGGTCATATCAAGGCCGGTGGCATAGCCGAATATGATGTCGTTCGCACGTTCCGGCGAGAGCTCGACGCCGGCCTTGCCGATGGCTACGACAAGTTCGATCTCGTGATGATAATTTTTGGTAGCCAACGGATAGCGCACCGTGCCCACGTCCGGCGGCACGACCACCAAGATGGCATCCGCAGGTTTGGTGAAGAAAAATGGGGGCTCTTTGGCGGCATCGCCGCCCATTTCCTTCGCGTGTTCGGCGTAATTGCGGCCCACACAAAAGATGTGACGAACCGGAAATCGATCGGCAGTACCGGCAACGGGCACACTGGGAATCTCCCAGGCGGGTATGGCGAAGGTCATGACAATCCTGTCAGAGTCGGGTTGAGATTTTTTGTCGATGGTGCTGAAAAAGGCGTGCGAGGGTCCCGCGTCACTCCGCGTCCGGCTGCCGCGTTGGGTCGGCCTCTGCAAACGCAGGCAGCGCGACACACGCGGCTTCGATACGTCGCAACGTGGGGAACGGCATCACGTCAACGTCAAAGCGACGGGCATTGGCCAGTTGCGGCACCAGCACGACATCCGCCAGTGTCGGCATGTCACCGTGACAGAAGCGGCCAGTGTCGGCGCCGCGCGTCAGCCGCAATTCCAGCGCAGCCAATCCTTCGTCTACCCAATGCTTGTACCAGATGTCCTTGTCGGCTTCGCTCACGTGCAGCGTATTTTTCAGGTACTTCAACACGCGCAGATTGTTGAGCGGATGAATGTCGCACGCCACTTCAAGTGCGATCGCACGTACTCGCGCGCGCGCCACGGCTTCGGCCGGCAAGAGAGCCGGCTGCGGATGCGCTTCATCGAGATACTCGATGATCGCCAGTGATTGCGTCAGTACCCGACCGTCGTCCAGCGAAAGCGACGGCACGAGACCCTGCGGATTCAGCGCCAGATAACCAGCATCGCGCTGCGCGTCACGGCGCAGGTGCACAAACGCCCGTTCGGGTGTCAGCCCCTTGATGTTGAGTGCGATCCGCACGCGATATGCGGCGGAGGATCGAAAGTAGTCGTAGAGCTTCATGGCCGTACCGCCGCGGCGTTCCGGGACACTGTCGTGCACGTCCCAGGGGCAGTGTGCATGAGGGGCGACATCCTAAAACGCCGCGATGCCGGTCTGCGCGCGACCAAGAATCAGTGCGTGCACGTCGTGTGTCCCCTCGTACGTGTTGACGGTTTCGAGGTTCAGTACATGGCGGATCACGTGAAACTCGTCGACGATGCCGTTGCCGCCATGCATGTCGCGGGCCGTGCGTGCAATGTCGAGCGATTTGCCGCACGAATTGCGCTTCATGATCGACGTGATTTCCGGTGCCGCGATCCCCAGGTCCTTCATGCGGCCCAGTCGCAGGCAGCCCTGCAGTCCCAGCGTGATCTCGGTCATCATGTCCGCCAGCTTTTTTTGCACGAGCTGATTGGCGGCCAGCGGGCGTCCGAATTGGTGCCGGTCCATGGTGTACTGGCGGGCCGCGTGCCAGCAAAACTCTGCGGCGCCGAGCGCACCCCACGCGATGCCGTAGCGCGCGCTGTTGAGGCAACCGAAAGGCCCCTTCAATCCCTGCACGTTGGGCAGCATGTTTGCTTCGGGAACGAACACGTCATCCATCACGATTTCGCCCGTGATCGACGCCCGCAACGAGAACTTGCCTTCGATCTTGGGGGTCGACAGGCCTTTCATGCCGCGTTCCAGAATGTACCCGCGGATGATGCCCTGATCGTCCTTCGCCCAGACCACAAACACGTCGGCGATCGGCGAATTGGAGATCCACATCTTGGCACCGGACAGACTGAAGCCTCCAGGCACGCTCTTTGCGCGCGTGATCATCGAGCCCGGATCCGACCCGTGATTGGGTTCCGTCAGTCCGAAACAACCGATCCATTCGCCGGTGGCGAGCTTCGGCAGAAACTTGCGTCGCTGGATCTCGCTGCCATACGTGTAGATCGGAAAAATCACCAGCGAGCTCTGCACACTCATCATCGACCGGTAACCCGAATCGACACGTTCGATTTCACGCGCGATCAGGCCGTAGCAGACATAATTCAATCCTGAACCACCATATTCGGCCGGCAGCGTGGCGCCCAGCAGGCCCAACTCGCCCATTTCCCGGAATATCTCCGGATCCGATTTTTCGTGACGAAACGCTTCCTTGATGCGCGGCATCAGCCTGTCTTGCGCATACGCATGCGCCGCGTCGCGCACCATTCGTTCGTCCTCGGCCAGCTCCTGATCGAGCAGCAGCGGATCCTCCCATTTGAAGACGGCCTTGGCGGCGGCGTGCGGACGTTCGGGTGCGTTCATGTTGAAACTCCAGGAAATCAGGCAACGTCGCATCGTTCGGCGATGCCACGCAAGGCACAATTATGCCCGACGGGCGTCAGGCGCCTGCGGCATCCGGTATGACCGCCGTGACTTCGATTTCCACGCGGGCGCGATCCTCGATCAGCGCGGTCACCGCTACTGCGGTCATCGCCGGGAAATGGCGACCCATAACCTCCCGATAGGCCGTACCCAGCGCACGATAACTCGCGATGTACTCGCGCTTGTCGACGACATACCAAGTCATCCGCACGATATGCTCCGGTCCGGCACTCGCCTCGCGCAGCACGGCGATTACATTGAGCAGCGCCTGGCGTGCCTGCGCCGCGAAGTCGTCAGTCTCGAATTGCTGCTGCGCATTCCAGCCAATCTGCCCGCCGACGAAGACCATCGTTCCGCGTGCCGCGATGCCATTGGCGTAGCCTTTGGGAGGCGCCCAGTCAGGCGGGGCGAGTGTTCGCCAGTTGGTATGGTCCATCAGCGTTTCCTTTCCCGGGCGCGTACGGCGTCAGGCTCACGCAGGCGAAACCGCTGCAGCTTGCCGGTTTCCGTGCGCGGTAGCGACGTGACAAATTCAATCGCGCGTGGATACTTGTACGGTGCGATCGTGGCCTTGACGAAATCCTGCAGCACTTTGACCATGGCGTGGTCACCGACATACCCGGGCTTCAACGCGACAAACGCCTTGACGATCTGGCCACGCTCATCGTCCAACTTGCCGACGACCCCGCATTCCGCGACTGCAGGATGCAACAGCAACGCGCCTTCAACTTCGGGGCCGCCGATGTTGTAACCGGAACTGACGATCATGTCGTCGGTGCGCGCCTGATAAACGAAATAACCGTCTGCATCGATGAGGTACGCATCGCCGGTGTAATTCCAACCATCCTTCACGTATTGCTGCTGGCGTTCGTCGGCAAGATAACGACATCCGGTGGGGCCTTTGACCGCAAGCTTGCCGATCTGTCCGGCCGGCAATGGGTTGCCGTCGTCGTCCATCACGCAGGCGCGGTATCCTGGCACCGGCTTGCCCGTGGCTCCGGGCCGCGCGGCGGCCTCGATGTGCGAAATGAAAATGTGCAGCAATTCGGTGGCGCCGATGCCATCGATGATCTCGATCCCTGTGGCCGCTTTCCACAGCGCACGCGTGGCTGCCGGCAATGCTTCGCCCGCCGACACGCATTTGCGCAACGACCGCAGATCATGCGCGCCGACCTGAGCAGCCATCGCGCGATAGGACGTCGGGGCGGTGAACAAAATGGTGACGCGATGCTCGGCAATCGCCGGCAGCAGCAGTTCGGGTGACGCACGCTCAAGCAACAACGTCGCGGCACCGACACGCAGTGGGAACAACAACAAGCCGCCAAGGCCGAACGTAAATGCAAGCGGCGGGCTGCCGGTGAAGATGTCATCTGCGGTGCTGCGCAACGTCGACACCGGCCAGCAATCACAGCAGGCCAGGAGATCGCGGTGAAAGTGCATCGTGCCCTTGGGCGTGCCGGTGGTGCCCGACGTGAACGCAATCAATGCGGTATCGTCGGCGGCCGTCGCGACATTGTCGAATTGCGACGACTTGTTGGCGGCAAGCGCCTCCACGTCTCCCGGTGCGGTTGAGCCAAACAACCCCACCGCTCGCAGCATGGGGCACGCGGGACGCGCGGCCTCGAGTTCGTCGACAAGACGCGCATCGCACAACCCATGCGACACCTGCGCCTTGGTCACGATATCGGTCAACTCGCGCGCCCGCAGCAGCGGCATCGTCGCCACTGCGATGCCACCCGCCTTCAGGACGGCAAACCAGCAGGCCGCCAT
>JBDTTY010000301.1:0-4234 GCA_040007975.1 Betaproteobacteria bacterium
TGTCCGATCCGGAAGTGATTGCGGCGTTTGCGCGAAAGATGGGTACCGAACGCAAGCTGACTGCGCTGTATCTGCTGACGGTTGCCGATATTCGCGGCACCAGCCCCACGGTGTGGAATGCATGGAAGGGCAAGTTGCTGGAGGATCTTTACCACGCTGCACGCGCGGTGCTGACAGGAACATCGGCCACGCGCACGATCATGGATAGCGTGGAGGCCAGCCGCACCGAAGCCACGCGGCTGTTGCGTCTCTATGCAGTGCCCCCGGAAGCGGAGCGGACATTGTGGCGCAATCTCGACACGCCCTACTTCCAGCGCCACAGCGCCGACGAAATAGCGTGGCATGCGCGTCACTTGTATTGGCGCATCGATGCGCCGATGCCGGTGGTCAAGGCACGCCTCGCCCGCGATGGTGCCGGGTTGCAGGTGTTCGTCTATCTGCCCGATCAGCCGGAACTGTTTGCGCGGCTGTGCGGATTTTTCGGCCGTACCGGATTGTCGATTCTGGAAGCCCGCATTCACACCACCCGCGCGGGCTATGCGCTCGACACATTTACTTTGCACGATCCACGCGAGTCCAATCCAAGCTATCGCGAGGCAATCCAGTACATCGAGTTCGAACTGGCGCGACTGCTCGAAGTACAGCTACCGCTGGCGCCGCCCGTCGAGGGGCGGATTTCACGCCAGTTGAAGCATTACCCGCTGACGCCGGAAGTTCAGATCTTTCCCGACGACAAGGGCACGCACTACATTCTCGAAGTGGTGGCCGGCGACCGGCCGGGATTGCTGGCGCGCATTGCGTACACATTGGCGCGCGCCGACGTCAACGTTGCCAGCGCCAAGATCAACACACTGGGCGAGCGCGCCGAAGACGTGTTTCTGATCGAAGGGGCGCGACTGCACGACGAGCAGGCGCTCTTGCGACTGGAAACGGCGTTATACGAGCAGCTGAAGTCACCTTCGCCGGCCGCGGCAGAAACTGTGCGGTAGGCAAGGCTCCGGCCTCACGGGGTCTATCGCACGAGGCTGAAGCCTTGCGGGGTCTGCCGCACGAGGCTGAAGCCTCGTCTACGGGCAACGAAATCCAGCGCACTCATTCGTCCGCGTCGACACCTTCGAGGTCGGGAAACAACACGTCGGTGAATCCGAAGTTGCGCATGTCGGTGATCCGCATCGGATACAGAATCCCGTCCAGATGATCGCATTCGTGCTGTACCACACGCGCGTGAAACGCATCGCACGACCGATCGATCACGCCACCTTGCGGATCGTGGCCGCGATAGCGCAGCCGCGTGTACCGCGAGACCACGCCGCGAAATCCGGGTACCGACAGGCAACCCTCCCAGCCTTCTTCCATCGCATCGTCCAAAGGCGTCAACACGGGATTGACGAGTTCGGTATACGGAATGGGCTCGGCGTCCGGATAGCGCGGGTTGCGCTCCATGCCGAATATCACCACGCGTAGCGGCACGCCGATTTGCGGGGCAGCAAGACCGGCCCCGTTCAATGCCCGCATGGTGTCCCGCATGTCCTCGATCAGCGCCGCCAACGCGGGCGTGCCGAAATGTTCGACCTCGCGCGCGCGGTCGAAGAGCCGCGGGTCGCCCATCCGCAGTACATCACGAATCATCTAGGCCTCGCCGGATACAAGGGGCCACGTGATCGAGCAAGCGACGCACCTCGCTCATCGCCGTCTCCAGAACCTCGGAGATGCCATGCATTGAAATGTGCTGCGCGCTATCCACGCGTCCCGCGGCATGATTGACAGCGACGCAGATGGCCGCATACGGCAGGCCAGCCTCACGCGCCAGTGCGGCTTCGGGCATGCCGGTCATGCCCACCAGCGTGGCGCCGTCGCGATCCATGCGGTCGATCTCAGCCGCAGTCTCCAGACGTGGCCCGTTGACCGCGCCGTAGACGCCGCCATCGATCAACGCAATACCCGCACCGGCGGCCGCTTCGAGACAACGCTCGCGCAAGCGCGGCGTATATGGTCGCGTGAAATCGACGTGCACCACCTGCTGATCGCCGCCATCGAAAAACGTGGCCTCGCGGTTCGACGTGTAGTCAATGAGCTGGGTCGGCAACAACAGATTGCCGGGTTCTCCGCCGCGAATGATCCCGACTGACGCCACTGCAACCACCGCCGTGGCACCTTTTTCCCTCAATGCCCACAGATTGGCGCGGTAATTGACGCGATGCGGCGGGATGATGTGACCATGGCCATGCCGCGCGAGAAACACAACCGGACAGCCGTTGACCTCGCCAAACAGCAGCGTTGAGGACGGATCGCCGTAGGGTGTCCGCACGACTTCCCGGTGGGCCACCGCCAGCGTGGAGAGTTTGGTCAGGCCGCTGCCGCCAATGATTGCAAGCATGGAAATTGCTTTAGAGTTTTCAAAGAGTTGCGGTATCGGCACTGAAACTGGAAAGTGCCGTCGATTCATGACATTATCATGCAATATTTCGAACCTGAATCAAGGTCGAACGGACAGCGAATTGTACCGCCGCCACCTGCGCCTGACCGGATGGGATGTGCAGACGACGCGGCCGCCACGACGAAGGGACTTTCATGTACCTCGACCGCTTGTTCAAGCTGATGGCCGAAAAGCAGGCCTCGGATCTTTTCATCTCCTGCGGGGCCCCGATCAACCTCAAGGTCAATGGGATCGTACAGCCGGTATCGACGCAGCCGATGGACATCGACACGGTCAGGCGCATCGCCTACGAGTTGATGACCAAGGAGCAGGCGCGCGAATTCGAAAACACGATGGAGATGAATCTCTCCCATCTGGATCGCAGCGTCGGCAACTTTCGCGTCAACATCTTTCGTCAGCGTGGCACGATTTCGCTGGTCATCCGTTATGTGCGCAGCAACGTGCCACCGTTCGACCTGCTCAAGCTGCCGACCGTGCTGCTCGATCTGGTGACCGAAAAGCGCGGCCTCGTACTGGTGGCCGGTGCCACCGGTTCGGGCAAGTCCACCACGCTGGCCGCGATGATCGATCATCGCAACGCGTCCAAGCCGGGTCATATCCTGACCATCGAAGACCCGATCGAATATCTGTTCGAACACCGTCAGAGCGTGATCAATCAGCGTGAAATCGGCGTGGACACCGTCAACTACACCGCCGCACTGCAAAACGCGCTGCGCGAAGCACCCGACCTCATCATGATCGGCGAAGTCCGCGACAAGGAAACGATGCAGCAGGCATTGCTGCACACACTCACGGGCCACCTGTGTCTGACCACCATTCACGCAAACAATAGCTATCACGCGCTGTCGCGGATCATCAACCTGTTTCCGCATGACGCGCGGTCGGCGGTGTTGTCCGACTTGTCGATCGGCTTGCGCGCAATCATCTGTCAGCGCCTCGTCCGCAATCTCGAGGGCGAATTGCAGCCAGCCGTAGAAATCCTGCTCAATACCTCGCTGATCGCCGAGCTGATCAAGAGCGGCGAGTTTGCCCAGATCAAGGAGGCAATGGAGCAATCGTTGTATCCCGGGTCGCAGACGTTCGAGCAGGCGCTGTGCAAGCTCTACATTGACGGCTCGATCAGCTATGACGAAGCAATGATCGGTTCTGATTCGCCCACGAATCTCGCATGGCAGATCAATCAGAACAGTCCGTCGTCGCGGGTAGCCGCCGAAACCAGTGGCGGCGACATTGAATCACGGCGCCCCGCCGCCGACTTTGCGTCCATGACCATCAATACCGAGCTTCTCGACCGTACGCACTAAGCGTTGTAGCGCCTGCCGGCGATCGCCTTCGCACCGCCCCGCGGCACGCGTTTGTTAACATGCGAACGATGGATACCGCTGCCACCCCCACGCTCGCACTCGCGCAGGAACTGATCGCACGGCGATCCATCACGCCCGACGACGCCGGTTGCCAGGATCAATTGCAGGCGCGTCTGGCGCCGTTGGGCTTTATCTGCGAAACCATTGCGGCCAACGGCGTGACCAACTTGTGGGCGCGGCGTGGCACGACGCGTCCGCTGATCTGCTTCGCCGGCCACACCGACGTCGTGCCCACCGGGCCGCTCGAGCAATGGACGTCGGATCCGTTCCTTCCTTCCACGCGCGACGGCTTCCTGTACGGCCGCGGTGCCGCCGACATGAAGGGATCCATTGCCGCGTTTGTCACCGCCATCGAAGTCTTCGTGGCGCAGCATCCGGAGGCTCCAGGAACATCGGCAGGAATGACGCGAAAAAAAGGGCGGTCTTGGGGTTC
>JBDTTY010000302.1:0-4224 GCA_040007975.1 Betaproteobacteria bacterium
ACCAACGCGTTCAAGATCAACGAAGACGTGGTGATTCCGTTGCCGCGACTTGGCGACTACACCGACGGCATCGAACGGATCAATATCGAATTGTCGATTCGCAACAAGCTCGCGCTGGCCGATGCCTTGCGCGGCTTCTTCGACAGCCCGCTGTTCACTCAGGCGTGGGGGCCCGACATCGAGTCGCGACCGGCGCAGGAAATCGTCGATGCCAAACTGGACGAGGCGCGCGCGCTGGTCATCGCCGTGCGTGATCGCTGGCAGCAACTGTTGCGTGACATCGCCACGACGTTTCCCGCATTGCAGGACCATTCGACGGTAGTGTCGTGGAAGCGCGAACTCAAAGCGCCACTCGAGGAAATTTTTGCCGGACTGGCGTTCGCCCCCGTGGCGGCGCGCATCGCGGAGATTCACGCGCGACTCTTGCGCAGTCGCGTGTTCGTCGCTTTGCACATGCATGCGGGCGATGGCAATGTGCATACCAACATCCCCGTCAACTCGGACGACTACGCGATGCTGCAAGAGGCCAATGCCGCAGTTGCGCGGATCATGGCGCTGGCGCGACATCTGGGCGGCGTCATCTCCGGCGAGCATGGAATCGGCATCACCAAGCTCGAATACCTGACCGACGACGAATTGGCGCCCTTCGCCGCCTACAAGCGCGATGTGGATCCGGAAGGGCGCTTCAATCGCGGCAAGCTGCTGCGCGATCCGGCGTTTCCTGCCGATCTGTCGGGCGCGTATACACCCAGCTTTTCGCTGATCGGGCACGAAAGTCTGATTCTCGAGCAAAGCGACATCGGCAGCGTGGCCGACTCGATCAAGGATTGCTTGCGGTGCGGCAAGTGCAAACCAGTATGCGCGACCCATGTGCCGCGCGCCAATCTGCTGTACAGCCCGCGCAACAAGATCCTCGCCACGTCGTTGCTGATCGAAGCGTTTCTGTACGAGGAGCAAACGCGGCGCGGCGTGAGCCTGCGACATTTCGACGAATTCTCCGACGTCGCGGACCATTGCACCGTGTGCCACAAGTGCGAGAACCCGTGCCCGGTCGACATCGACTTCGGCGACGTGTCGATTGCCATGCGCAACCTTCTGCGCAAGGGCGGGCACAAGAAATTCAATCCCGGCACCGCCGCCTCGATGTTCTTTCTCAACGCCACCGATCCCACAACGATCAAGCTCACGAAGAAGGTGATGATCGATTGGGGCTACAAGGCGCAGCGTCTGGCCTATCGATTGGCGAAGACCACCGGTGTGGTCCGCGCGCAGACGCGACGGCCGCCGCCCACTGTAGGGTCGCCGTCGATCAAAGTGCAGGTAATCAATTTTATCAACAAGCCGATGCCCGGCGGTCTGCCCAAGCGCACGTCGCGTGCGCTACTCGACATCGAGGACGACACGATTGTTCCGATCATCCGCAATCCAAAATTAGCGGCCGATGATGCGGAGGCGGTGTTCTATTTCCCCGGCTGTGGGTCCGAGCGACTCTTTTCGCAAGTGGGACTCGCCACGCAGGCGATGCTGTATCACGTCGGCGCGCAAACCGTGCTACCGCCCGGCTATCTATGCTGCGGCTATCCGCAGACGTCGTCAGGCAATCATGACGAAGGGCAGAAGATCACCACGTCGAACCGGGTGCTGTTTCATCGGGTGGCCAACACGCTCAACTATCTCGACATCAAGACAGTGATCGTCTCGTGCGGTACGTGCATGGATCAGTTGCAGAAATACGAGTTCGACCAGATTTTTCCCGGATGCCGATTGCTCGACATTCACGAGTATCTGTTGGAAAAAGGCGTGAAGCTGGACGGGGTGACAGGCACGCGCTACATGTATCACGACCCTTGCCACACACCGATGAAGACGTATGCGCCGTTGACCGTGGTCGACGGCCTCATGGGCACCAAGGTAGCGCTGAATGATCGCTGTTGTGGCGAAGCGGGAACGCTGGCCGTCACGCGTCCCGACATTTCGACGCAGGTGCGCTTCCGCAAGGAAGTGGAAATGCGCAGAGGCGCGGATATCCTGCGCGCCGACGGTTTCGCGGGCGAAGTCAAGATCTTGACGTCGTGCCCGTCCTGCCTGCAGGGACTTTCCCGCTTCAATGACGATGCGGGAACGCAGGCCGATTACATTGTGGTCGAAATCGCGCGCAACCTACTGGGCGCCAACTGGATGGCCGACTACGTCGCGCGCGCCAATGCAGGCGGGATCGAGCGCGTGCTGGTCTGAATCGGCGGGGTGATCCCGGGCATGCGCGAACCGCACGGCATGCCGTATTCGGGGGCCGCTGCGCAGCGAACCACCGCGGGACGCTCGGCGCTCCATTCGAATACGCGTACGTCCGAATCCGGGGCATAGCGAACGATCCATGGAGCGGCAAGTACCGCCATAAAATAGAACGCAGCGACCATCGTGGAGGCATGGGTCGGGCGCGGCAACATTGGGGCGGCGCGCGGGAAGCGAATGTTGGCATCGGAGGCTGACATCGTGTCCATCGTCGTTCTCCCTGGAGTCGGCAAAGGCCGACGGTCGATCATGTTCAAAAAATGCCCGCAGGAGTGGTCGGGGCCAGATCATTGCAGTCGAACCGTGCCAGACTCGACCCACCCCTGCGGGTGGAGGGAAACAGGGCCAGCACCAGTGGTGGCGGGACGGTTTGGCGGGATTGCTTCCCGGGGGGCTACCGGCGCGTGGGCTCAGTGCCAAGGCTAGGCGTGTTGAAGGGGGCATGCTGCGGAGAAATCGACTTGTGGAAAACCGAATATTCCCGTCCTGCGACCAGCGATCAGTCGACAGATTCTCCAGGGAGCGCTTTGTGCTATAAGTTGGTGCGGCAATCTGTGGCCTCCAACATGAATTTCGTGACTCCCGGCAACACGACGTCCTGCCTGCTCCAACGCGCGGAAACGCGCCCGAAAAACGGCGGGAGCATCTGATGCAGGACACGGCCTCGCCCGTTCTTGCCAAGCCAGTGGCGGACGCGCCACCGACGCTTGCATTTGCCGACGCCGACGGCGCCAAGCGTTGGGCCAAATCCCTGCTCGTGACCGGCGTCAATCCGCTATACCAGGCGATACATGGGCAGTTGAAGGCGTTGTCCAGCGCGGATTTCATGCCGCGTGAGCGCGCGACCATTGCCGAGGTCATGCGCGAGCAGGTCGCGCATCTGCATACCGAACTCGCGCGCCGTTATGCCGGCAAGCCCCAGCCGGCTGCCGATCGTGAACGCGAAGCCTGTGATCAAGCGTTGACGCTGTGGCAAGCGCTGTGGGAGCAGTACTCCGCCTGTCTCAAGCCATTGCTCGAGGGCGATGTCGATTTACAGGGCGTCAAGGCCAAGCTGCTGCAGCGCGGGCTTTACGTGGGCAAGCAATTGGTGATCGTCTACGGTTTGGCGCGACGCGTGCCGCCCGCGTCGTTGTGGCAGGAGCTGCACGCGTACTACCGGTTGGCCGAACTGCTCGACTGTGCGGTGACTGCCGTGTCAGACGACTTGCAGCCGCACGCGATCGGCATCTCGTGTTATTCCACGTATTGCCATGCGTTGCTGCTGGGGCTCGCCGATCCGTGCGCGATGACGGTGCGCCAGATCGAGTTGACGGATCGATGGCTGGGACAATGGGCACGCAAGATTTTTCCATATCCGCAACAGCGCGAAACCGAAGGTCCGGTCATGTTGATGGATCTCGACTCGTCGGTCAGCGCCTGGTTGGCTACCACAGGCCCGCGCGATGCTGCACCGTCGATGCGCTACGGCTACCCCGGCAAACTGGCCACGAGTGTGCGCGGCCGCTTGAAGCGGCTAGCGACCGGCGCCAGCCCGGCCGAATTGCAACTTGGCCACGATACGTCGGCCGAAGGGTCGACCGCGTTGCTCGCGCATCTCGACTCGCGTTGGTACACGTTGCCCAAGCGCGACGACGACATGGCCCCCGCGGAAATTGAATTGAGTGCCGGCGGCGTGCCCGCGGCGTATTTCCGCATCGGAGGACGCACCTTCGATCGGCAGGACCCATTGGGTCGCCTCACGTTTCAAGGCGCGCAGCACCTGCAAACACTGGGCGCGTTGACCGACTACGACCGTTACAAGGACGAGGCCGAGCGCAATTGGCCTTGGGAGCGCTGGCGCGGTGACTATGGGTGGCGCGAAGCGTCGATACGCCGACGCGACAGTTCGCGCTATCGCTGGTTTCTTGATCAACTCGTCGTGGTTCGCGA
>JBDTTY010000303.1:0-4216 GCA_040007975.1 Betaproteobacteria bacterium
TCGCCGCCACGATTCGTGATCGACGTGAACTCGGCCAACGCGATGAAGGAGATGAACACAAACAACATCGTTACCCCGGCGTTGCCGAACAGAAATGCAATGCCGATCACCAGTACCATCGCCCACCATGCCTTGATGCGCGTGTTGAGATTGTCGATGACGCCGTGCGATTGGTTTTTTGCCACCGTGACCTTGAGTGTCCAACCGATCAACGACGCCACCAGCAGCACGACACCAATGCCGGCGAAAAGCCCGATTGTCTGCTGCGGAACCGACAGTGCCGCCATTGCATTCATTGCGCACCCGACGTCGCAATTGTCGTGTGCTGTCTCGCCCGTGCTTCGACAATTCCGTTAAGCGCCGCAGTATGCCGGTGATCAAAGGAGACCTTGGCGCGTGCCCGGCGCACAATCGCCAGTGCTGCATCGACATCGGCTGCGCGCCCTGATGCCAGCAGCCAAGCGGCCACCGCACAGGCGCTGCGCGAATAGCCGAGCGCGCAACACACCAGTACGGGGCCGTGCGCACGCATCGCGTCAATGGCGCCAGCAGCTTGCGCGAGCGCGGCTGGTGGTGGTGTGGTGAGATCAAGCACCGGGATGGCGAGGTGGGTGCAATCACGGTCAAAGCGGATGGCAAGTTCAGCCGTCATGTCGATCACGCCGACAAACGGCGACAGGACGAGTTCGCGCGATGTGGGCATGCGTCCAAGGAACACGCCGTCCGCGACGGCCATCGGGTGCGGTTCGCGCCAGGTCCACAGTCGCGAGTTGATCCACGCCAGGGCACGATAGGGGGCAAACAACCAGCGTGCACCGCCATTAAGCCTTCCATTGTCACGCTTTTGAAACGCGGGCGCGCCGATCGCGGCATAGGCCGCGGCCACCAGCACGAACGACACGCTGCACCATAGCAACCAAAGCCACCAGCCGCTGGCGACAATGGCAATCGTCGCGACAGCGGTTGCGCCTGCGACATAGCCGGCGGCGAGCCACCAGCGCTTGCGCTCACGCGTCCACTGCCATTGGGACGCGATCGAGAGACCATTGCCTTCGTCGGCAAAGGGCCATGTCCATAGGCACAGTGCGCCGAGAAGGAGACCGGTCGGGACATCGATGAAATGATGCTGATAGGTCGTGAGTACTGAGCCACCGATCAGCAGGAACCAAACCCCCATGGCCACCCGCGTGGCGCCCGTCAATCGACGCGCATAGAGCGCCCAAAGAATCACCGTCAAGGCGATATGCAGCGACGGTAGTTGATTGAATGGCTGGTCGAAGCCTGCCAGCACATCGAACATGAAGCCCCAGACGCCGTCGGCGGCAGGATGAGCAGGCGAGAAGCGCAGCGGCATGAAAACAAAGCAGGTCACGGCCACCACCTGCGCGGTCAGCAATCGCTTGGCGTGTGTGTCTAGTTCGCTCCGCGTGAGGCAGACAAACAGGGACAGTCCGTACAGCAAATCGATCGACCAGTAAGGCAATATTGTCCAGGGCCAGAACGGGATCGATGTCTCCCAGTCGAATCGGATCGTCGGCACGTCAACACGTTGGGCCGCTGACCAATTGGCGAGACCGTAGGTGATGAAGAAGAACGGTGCAAGAAATGCGAGCCACGCCAGTGCCCTGCGCCACGGCCAGGACTCCGTGGTGACCCCGGCGGTCGTGCCGGCGCGCATCACGCGACGCGCGTGGCCAGTGACACAGTGAATATCCCGGACTCGCCGATGCGTTGTGCTTCCTTGCGAAAGCCAGCCGCAGCCACGAGCTGATCCATTTCTTCCTGCGTGCGTCGTCGCATCACCCATGCTTCATTGTGACGATGACTGGTCAATGCACGGGCTATCAACTCGAGCTGTGGATGCCAGATCTGGCCGGTGTATACGAGGTAGCCGCCTGGCGCAATGGCATCGGCCAATCCGGCCAGCGATTGTCGTACCGCGGCGTTGTCTGGCACGAGCTCGTACAGGCCTGACACGATGCCAAGCGTGGGCTGAGGCGACAGCGCCGCGAGACTCGCACGATCAAACGCATCACCGATGGTGCTACGAGCGATCGCATCGAGCCCCTTTTCGCGGATCAGCGCGGCCCCCCGTTCAACATTGAGGGCTCGGTAGTCGCGCAGCAGAATCGAATCCGGTCGTTCGCGCATTGCGGCCACCGCCTCGAGCACGTACCGACCATGTCCGGCGGCGATGTCGACAACATGCACTGGCGCACCCGCTGCCCGCAGCCGTGCGATGGCGTCGCGCAGCATTGCTTCGACATCGAGTTTGCGTTGACGGATGCCGCGCCAGCCGATCGCATCGAGAAAATTGCGGTCCATGTAACGCCCGATCGGCGTGCGGCCGTTGGCACGATTGCGATAGACATAATCAAGGGTACTGCCTGAATCAAATCCAGTGTCGTGGCCGAGCCGCACGCCGTCGGCAAACAGCCCGCCGAAGCGAAGGCCGGCACGTGTGGCGGACCAGTAAAGTCCTCGCGGCGACAGAAGGGGCAATGGAGCGGCCAGTGCATCGGCCTCTTCCCGGGTCGGTCCATGCTGATCGGCGTCGAGCAGATTGCGATGCATGCGCGGTGCCGCAAACGTGCGAACCAAAAATGCGCGCACCAAGTCGACGGCACGTGCGCGATCGCGCTCGCCCAAGGTGTCGTGCAGGAAGCCATGCAGCAGGTGTCGCTCCTTTTCCACGGATCCGAGACGATCGAAGAACGCGTGCTGCGGGCCGTGATGCACGACCCAATCCGCACCGGAGATCAAAAGTTGCGTCGGAACAGAAATGGCTTGGGAGTCAGCCACCACACGGTCGGCGGCTGCCTGCAGACCCAGCAGCACGTTGACCGAGATGGCCTTGGAGAGCAAAGGATCGGTGCGGTAACTTTCGATACGTGCCGGGTCGTGCGTGAGGAATTGCGGCTTGACATAGCTGGTCACAAAAAAATTGCCGAAAGCACGGCGCATCAAGCGCAACCCCGGCAGAGCCAACGGCACATAGAGTTTCACGCGAAAAGCCGGCGATGCGAGAACCATGCTGCGAATGGGCGGGGCGTAGTCGTGGACCCAGGTCGCCGCGAGCACCGCGCCCACACTTTGCGCCAGGATCGCGATGTCGCGCGCGGCAATACCATGGCAGGTGCCGATGTGGTCGACAAACGTCTGGACGTCGCGCACCGATGTTCCGAAGCTCGGCGAGTCGCCGCGCGGTCCCGGCGAGCGACCATGGCCTCGCGCATCCCACGCGAAAAAATCGTGATCGGGCAGCATCAGTTCATCGACGAGGTGCGCCATCCGCCCGGAATGCTCGTGTCCACGATGAAACATCACGATGCCACCGCGTGTGGGACCGCCCAGCGCTGGCCAGTGGCGATAATAGAGTTCGACGCCGTCGTGCGTTGCAAACGTGTACTCGCGCATCGGACGCAATCGAGGGCCTGCCAACAGGTCATTCATCTCAGGAGCTTTCGTGAAGGCCGCCGCGAATGCGGTTGATGATCGTGACGACGAGGGCGACGGCCAATACGGGCATGATCAGCGCTGCCCACGATGGCAATGGTGACGCGAGCCCTGCCCAAGCGCCGAGGAGGCCGAATGCCAGCGCGCGATCACTCTTGCCCAACGGCCCGTCATAGCGACGCGAGGCGCCGACCAGGGGTCCCAGCGCGCCGGCGTACTCGCTGATGATGGCCAGTACGATGACAATTCCCACCCATACCGATGAGAACGGTGCAAGCAGCGCGAACGGCGCGGCCAGCGCGACGTCGGCAATCACATCGGTCAGTTCGTTGAGATAGGCGCCGAGGCGCGATTTCTGCCCGAATTCGCGAGCCAGCATGCCGTCGATGGCGTTGAACGCCATTCGCGCCGCCATCCATAGCGGGATCAGCAACATCGCCCGTGTGTCCGGCAGGCTCCATGCGGCCAGGCTGCCGACTGCGATCGAGACGATTACCGCAGCACCCGTCACCTGATTCGCCGTGATTCCCGCGCGCGCCAACGCACCGACGAGCGGGCGCAGCAACGCCTGGAACCTTGGTTTCAGTGCGTAAAGCGACAACCGGGTCTCGTCTTGTGGTTTCGAGTGATCGGCGATACTGGCGGCTGGTTCTAGCGGGCTGCCGCGCGCCCGGCACGGCGACGACCGATCCACCACCCTATCCCCACGCCGACGATCAGGCAGACTACAGCCGCAATGATGCCGTCACGCAGCAGCGTA
>JBDTTY010000304.1:0-4214 GCA_040007975.1 Betaproteobacteria bacterium
CGGCCCCACGCGATGCCAACCAAACAGCATCACGCCCAGAAAGCCGGCTTCGAGAAAAAATGCCGTGAGCACTTCGTAGGCCAGCAACGGACCGGTGACACTTCCCGCAAAATCGGAGAAGTAACTCCAGTTGGTGCCGAACTGATACGCCATCACTAGTCCCGATACCACCCCCATGCCGAAGTTGACGGCGAAGATCTTGATCCAGAATTGGTAAAGGTCGCGGTAGACCGTGTTGGCGGTGCGCAGCCAAAGGCCTTCGAGCACGGCGAGATAACTGGCGAGCCCGATCGTGATCGCCGGAAAAATGATGTGAAACGATATCGTGAATCCAAACTGGATTCGGGCCAGCAACAGTGCATCGAAGTCGGGCATGGTAGGGGGTCAGTGGCTACACCGCGTCAGGATCGATGCTCGCCCACGCGGACGATCTTCATCGTGTTGGTGCCGCCCGATTTGCCCATGGGTTCACCGATCGTCAGCACGATCAGGTCGCCGCTCTTGACCTGTCCCTTGGCTACGAGCAATTCCTCGGCAGCGCGCAGCACGGCATCGCGTTCGGAGCCTTGCTCGAGAAACAGCGGACGTACATTGCGATACAGCGCCATCTTGCGCTGTGTTTCGATCTTGGGTGTCAAGGCGTAGATCGGGCATCCGCAATTGTGGCGTGACATCCAAAGTGCAGTCGATCCGGAATCCGTCAGCGACGCAATTGCCTTCACCTTCAGGTGATACGCGGTGAACAACGTGGCCATAGCAATGGATTGATTCACACGCGTGAACGTGCGATTGAGAAAATCACGATCGAGTTCGACATTTTCGGACTTTTCCGCCTCGACGCAGATCTGCGCCATTGTTTCGACGGTTTCCACCGGATATTTGCCCGCCGCAGTTTCGGCCGACAGCATCACCGCATCGGTGCCATCGAGAACCGCATTGGCCACATCGGACACTTCGGCGCGCGTGGGTACTGGCGCATTGATCATGGATTCCATCATCTGCGTGGCAGTGATCGTAAGCTTGTCGCGCTCGCGGGCGAGACGAATCATCCTCTTTTGCAATCCCGGCACTGATGCGTTGCCCACCTCAATTGCGAGGTCGCCCCGTGCCACCATGATGCCGTCCGACGCATCGATGATCTCTTCGAGGAACGTGATGGCCTCGACGCGTTCGATCTTGGCAATCAGCAGCGCATGACCACCAGCGGCACGCAGCAGTTGGCGCGCCATGTACATGTCTTCCTTGTTTTTCGGAAATGATATCGCGAGATAGTCGGCCTGCAGCTTGGCCGCGGTCTTGACATCGTCCATATCCTTGGCGGTGAGTGCCGGGGCGGTGAGGCCACCACCCATCCGATTGATGCCCTTGTTGTTGGAGAGCGTGCCGCCGACCACCACTTCGGTGTTGATGCGTGGGCCATCGACGCTCAGCACCTTCAATCGGATCAAACCGTCGTTGAGCAACAGCACGACGCCGGGGTGCACATCCTGCGGCAGCTCCTTGTAGTCGAGGCCTATGCGCGAGGCGTCGCCCAGTTCGCACTCGGCGTCGAGAACGAAGGTCTGGCCGGCTTTCAAGTCGGCCTTGCCGTCAGCGAACCTGCCCACACGGATCTTGGGGCCCTGCAGGTCCGCCATGATGGCGACCTCGCGTCCCAGGCTTTTCGCGCATTCGCGCACCAGCCGCGCACGCTCGACATGGTCGGCCGCCAATCCGTGCGAAAAATTGAGGCGCACGACGTCCACACCGGCGGCGAGCATGCGTTGCAGGACTTCGGGGTCGCTGCATGCGGGGCCCAGCGTGGCGACGATTTTGGTGTTCCGTGGCAAGGCTGACCTCGAGTGTCGGGGCTATCTGAACCCTATAGATGTTACGGCAATTCGAGGGCCGGACGAAACCGTGCGCCACCTCGCACATCGAGTGTCCGTACGCGAGGCCGACGCCTCGCACGCGGCAAACAACGGGAAATCGCAGACGAGGCTTGCAGCCTCGTGCCCAACATTGCCATGAGGCTGAATGCCTCGCCTATCGGCGCTTGGGGAGCAATGCCGTCAGTCTGCCGCGCGTGTTTCCAGCATCGCCACCGCAGGCAATGTCCTGCCCTCGAGAAACTCGAGAAACGCGCCGCCACCGGTCGAGATGTAGCTGATCTTGTCACCGACGCCAAACTTGGCGATGGCGGCCAGCGTATCGCCGCCACCGGCAATCGAAAATGCATTCGATGCGGCAATGGCTTGGGCGGTGGCTTTCGTCCCCGCCGCAAATGCGTCGAATTCAAAGACGCCTACCGGTCCGTTCCACACAATTGTGCCGGCCCTGGCGATGATCTGCTTCAACACCGCCACCGACGTCGGACCAAGGTCGAGGATCATTTCGTCCGGCGTGATGTTTTCGACGGCCGTCAGTCGCGGCTTGGCCGACGCCGAAAATTCGGTCGCCGTCACCGCGTCCACGGGAATCGGCACCTTGCCGGGAAATTCGGCAAGGATCGCTTTCGCCTCACCAACGAGATCGACTTCCGCCAGCGATTTGCCGATGCTGCCACCGGCCGCCAGGATGAACGTATTGGCGATGCCGCCACCGACGATCAGCGTATCCACCTTGGCCGCCAGCGCGCGCAAAATCGTGAGCTTGGTCGACACCTTCGAACCCGCGACGATGGCCACCAGCGGACGCTTCGGATGGGCCAATGCTGCGCCGAGCGCGTCAAGTTCGGCCGCCAGCAACGGCCCCGCGCAGGCGACCGGCGCGTATCGCGCCAGCGCATGAGTTGTGGCTTCAGCGCGATGGGCGGTTCCAAACGCATCGTTGACATAGACGTCGCACAGCGCCGCCATCTTTTTCGCCAGCTCGTCGCTGTCTTTTTTTTCGCCCTTGTTCATCCGGCAGTTTTCAAGCAGCACCACGGTGCCGGGCTTCACCTGCGCTTGCCACGCGCCGCCCTCCACCCAGTCGCGTATCAACGGCACATCCATGCCCAGCAGCGCTGACAGTCGTTTGCCGATCGGCGCCAGCGAATCCTCGGCGTTCCACTCGCCTTCGTTGGGGCGGCCGAGGTGCGAAGTGACCATCACTGCCGCACCGCGTGCCAACGCATCGCGGATCGCGGGCACAGATGCGCGGATGCGCGTGTCGTCGGTGATCGCGCCGGCATCATCCTGCGGTACGTTGAGATCCGCGCGGATGAACACGCGCCTGCCGCGCACGTCGATGTCAGCGAGACGTTTGAACTTCATCAAAGCCAGCCGTCGTCAATGGTGCGAAGGGTCATCGCGCGCAGAATCACTCGGCCTGCATCAGCGCCATCGTGGTGTCGAGCATCCGATTGGAGAAGCCCCACTTGTTGTCATACCAGCTCGATACCTTGACCAGTCGGCCCGACACCTTGGTCAGCGTCGCATCAAAGGTCGACGAGGCCGGGTCGTGGTTGAAATCGCTCGACACGAGTGGTCCCGAGCTGTAGTTGAGAACGCCCTTGAGCGGGCCCGAATCCGCGGCTGCCTTCATGATGGCATTGACCTCCTCCACCGTCGTATCGCGTGCGGCGACAAACGACAAATCGACCAACGACACATTGATGGTCGGGACGCGGATCGAGTAGCCGTCGAGCTTGCCGTTCAATTCCGGCAGCACGAGGCCCACCGCAGCAGCGGCGCCGGTCTTGGTCGGGATCATGTTCATTGATGCCGAGCGCGCGCGACGCAGATCCTCGTGGTAGACGTCGGTCAATACCTGATCGTTGGTGTAGGAGTGCACGGTGGTCATCAGGCCGTTGACGACCCCGATGGCGTCATGCAGCGGCTTGACCAACGGCGCCAGGCAGTTGGTCGTGCACGAGGCATTGGAGATCACCGTGTCGGTGGCCTTCAACACTCCATGATTGACGCCGAACACGATCGTCGCATCCACATCCTTGCCGCCGGGGGCCGAAATGATCACCTTCTTGGCGCCGCCCGCGATATGCGCGCCGGCCTTTTCCTTGGTTGTGAAGAAGCCCGTGCATTCGAGCACGACATCCACGCCCAATGCGTCCCAAGGCAGTTTGGAGGGATCACGATGGGCAAAGACCTTGATGCGATCACCGTCGACGATCATCGCATCACCGTCGACTTCCACCTTGCCGGGAAATTTGCCGTGCGCGGTGTCGTAGCGCGTCAGGTGCGCGTTGGTCTCCGGGCTGCCGAGGTCGTTGATCGCCACGATTTCGAGGTCGT
>JBDTTY010000305.1:0-4200 GCA_040007975.1 Betaproteobacteria bacterium
TGTCGGACGCAAGCCACAGCGCGTCTTCCTGGCGGGTGAAATGGAGCTGCATATTGCGTTCGGCCAATGCGCCAAGCGCGGCGGAACCGTCGGGCGGCACGGCGTGCACGAGAAGATTGCGCACCCGTCCCAACGTGTCGACGCTGCGTTGCCACCACAAGTCGACCGCGCGTCCACCATACGCATACACGACGACGTTATCGGCACGCCCGGCCGCGCGACGCAGCACGCGTTCGTCGGGCAATCCCACTTCGATCCAGGTGAGGATGCGACCGGTATCGTCGCGCTCCCATAGCGCTGGTTCGTCGTCGGTGGACAAGCCGCGACCAAACTCGAGTCGCTCGCTGGCATGCAGTGCAAACGCGAGGATGCGCACCATCATTCGTTCCGCCGTTTCCGACGGGTGCATGGCGACGGTCAACGCGTGGGTGCCGTAATACGACCGTTGCATGTCGGCGACCGCGAGGGTTGCCTTGCATATGGTGGATTTGAGTGCCATGGTGAATTCGCTTAGGGCAAAAACGTCAGCAGCAGGGGGGTTGTAAAGGCGGCAAGCAGCGTCGACCAGACCATGCTGGCTGCTACCGGGCCTTCCATGGTTTTGAACTGCCGCGCCATCAGATAGACGTTGGCGCCAATCGGGAGCGACGCCAGCAGGACCACGGCACGCAGTTCGCGCAGTGGCAGATCAAGCGCGCGCGCAAGCGCAAAAACGACCAGCGGCATCAACACGAGCTTCATCGCAGTGATCACGATGCTTGGCCGCCACCCATCGCGCACCCCGTATTGCGACAGTCCCATCCCCAGCACGATCAGCGACATCGGCACCGCCGCCTGGCCGACGAGTTGCAGCGTCTGATCGATGGGGGCCGGCAAGGTCAGGCCGGAAAAGCCGAACGCCGTGCCCAGCAGAATGCCCGCGACGACTGGATTGGTGACCACGCCATGCGCGGTGCGGCCGATGCCGCGCAACGACAGATCCCGATTGCGCGCCCATTCGACCGAGATGGTCACCAGCGTCCACAGCAGCAGCGAATTGAATATGAGGATCAGCGACACGACCGGCAGCGAGTCGTCGCCCAGTGTGACTTTGGCAAGCGGGATACCCAGCAGCACATTGTTGGCAAAAATGGTGCCCATGCCAAACAGCGACTGTTGCGCTCCGTCCATCGCAAACATCCGTCCGGCCACTACTCGCGCCACGATGTAGGTGATGGCGCAGCCGCCGAAATAGGCGAGCAGGAGGCGTGCGTCCACAGTCGGGAGCTGCGGAAACTCGCTCATCAGGCGAAACAGCAGCGCCGGGATCGCGACGGCAAATACGAACCGCGTCAGCGCATCCGAGGCGACTTTGGGCCAGTCACCCCAGCGGACGAGCACATAGCCGACAAGCACCAGCAAAAAAAGCGGTGCCGTCAGTGCGACGACGCCGGTGAACATCGACAGCGATGGCAGCATCAGTGCGCCATCGCTGCAACGAGCACCGGCACGCCAGCGTCAGCGTCCTTTGGTACTTGCCTTGGTACGTACCGCGACGCGCGGCACGGTGACCGCAGGACGTCGCACGGCAGCCGGTGCAATCGGCGCACCCTGCTTGCCTTTGGGAACGGGGAAATGGATGCCACCTTTGGTCTTCGTCATACGGGCCGCTCCTCGCCTTGTGCGGGCGGGATCGCCCGCACAGCCTGATGTTAGATCAAATTGCGCAGGATCAGCGTACGTTCGCCGGACACGCGTACCTGCAACCGCAGTTTCGTGCCGGCCGCGGCGCGTTGGCTCGCCCGCGCAGCGGCGAGCGTCATGGTGCCCGCCGGCTTGCCGTTGATTGCCGTGATGACATCCCAACGAGTGATGCCCGCGAGGTCGGCCGGACCGCCGGTCACGACATCCACGACGATAAAGCCCAATGGTCCTTGTTCGAGCCACATGCCGGCTCGCTCGAAGTCGTCGACTTCGGCCATCGCCGGGGCGGGTTCGAGATATACGACGCCGTGGGCAAAGTCGAACGTCGGTTTGAATCGGCGCAGCACGTCATAACCAATGCTGCCGGCGCTAGCTTGATCAGGATCGGCACCGGCGACGGATAACGCCAGCACCGTGACGGGATTGGCGAACGCCGTGCCGCCGAATTCAAACTTGCCGGCGCGTGCCAGCGTGCCACGAACCGGACCGTTGAGCCCGGCACCGACCGTGACCACCTGCGTTGCGCCGTATTTGGCGGCCAGGTCATGCGCGGCAACGAATGGCGCCGCCAAGGTCAACGATCCGCGGGCACCGGTGCCGACATCAAAATTGCCGTCGATACCATCGACGCGTGCCTTGATCTGCGGCATCGTGCCGCGAAAGGTCAGCGGCAATGCCGGATCGTTGCCGGCGTATTTGAAGCGCGCCGGATCGTGCAGAACCAATTGGGCGCGTGCATAGTCGATCGTGACCGGCATACGCTTGAAGATTTCGACGCCGATGATGCCGGCGACGTTGTCGACGCCCTCAACACGGCGCATGACGTCCTTCAAGTCGAGCGTGGCAAACACGGGCTTGGCAATGACAACACCACCGATGTCGATCCGCGCGGCGCGCACGACGTTGAGTTGACCCGCAGCGGCCGCGGTGGCCTCGGGCCCCAGCTTCAGTGCGGTTGCGACATCGGGCAACAGTACATTGATGTTGCCGGAATCGAGCAGCATCCGGAAAGGTCCTTTGCCGTCGATGCGCACCTGCACGAACAGGTGGCCGTCCTGAATGTCGATCGGAACGGTGACTGATGCGCGGCCGGCGGGAAACGCGAAATCGGGCTTGGGTGGCGCCGGTTGTGCAAAGCTGATTCCTGTCAGTGGACGATTGAATTGCATCGCCTCGACGACGACAAGTTCGTCCTGTCGCGGATCCTCCCGTGTAGCTCGCACGCGATAGGGAACCTTGACGCCCTGCACCTCGCGCAGGTCCATGTAGATCTCGGTGCGCATCGCCTGCGCCTCACGTTCGACCAGGCGTTCGATCAATCGCGTCTCGACGTTGATCCAGAGTTCGAATGGACGGCCACCTTCCGGGGTGATCCGGATCACGTCGAAGTCGGCGCCATCGACATTGGCGCGTTCCTTGTACGAAATGAGGGCTGCCCCGCGATCGGGATACCAGAATGCGAGACGATCGCGATAGGCCGCGTTGATCGCCAGTTCGCGGGCGACGCCCACCGTTTCCGCGTGCGATGCACCGGTCTCGTCCTGGGTCCAGGCAACCTTGCCATCGAAACCGACGACGCCCTTGACGGGACCGATGCTGTAAGTCAGGCGCGATTGACCGGAGGTGATGTCGCTCCAGCGTTCAGCGGCGCCGGTGAGGCCGGCCGTCTGCATGGTGACGGCGCTATGCTGGCTGCGCAGCGCGTCCCACGCCTTGCCCCCGCTGGCGTCCTTCGCCTGCTGCAGGATCACGCGCGGATCGGGGGGCGGTGGACCGCCGATTTGTGCGGATGTCGAAGCAACCGCCGCGAGCAACGCCAACGTCAGGATGCACGAACGGCCTAAGGACATGAAAACTCCGGGCAACGCCACGCGCCGCCACCGGCGCAACCCCGAATTATCGCTTGAACGCGGTGCGCGCCTCGGCGGCGCTGCAAGTTCAGGGGGCTACGCCGGGTGCAGCGGCGGCTTGGGCGGGCACGCGCGCCGCCAGCGTCTCGAGCGCGGCGCTGACCGCGCGATCGAACAATGGCACCGGTTCAACCACGAGATTGACCTTGCCGGCCCCGAACTCGTAAGCAAGCTCTTCCGGCGTATAGACAAAAGCGCGAACGTTCGAACGGCTGGTAAACAAGTACTTCGTACGCAGCGGACTCACCCACGTAAGCCGCGCATTGATCGAGCTGTCTTCCTTGGTGAACACGAGCCAGGTCCCCACGGCCATTTCGCTGACGAAGTCATGCACGTTGGTCACGGGAACGATGGGGGAAGCCGCGCCCGGCGAGACCGTGGGCGGCGCTTCCTCCCCCATGACCACCGTGACGCCCGATGGTGGTTTGATCGCGGTGATATGCAGCTGATACAGCGCGTCAAAGAACGCGCGGGACCGTTCGGGAGGCACCTGCTGCGCGATGCAGGCACGACGCAATGCACCGATCAGCGCCGGAATCATCTTGGTGAGGCGCGCTTTCTGTGCCGATCGTTCCTTCGCGACAATGCTCCACAGCATGTCGTCGAG
>JBDTTY010000306.1:0-4192 GCA_040007975.1 Betaproteobacteria bacterium
CCGGCTGCAGCGTGAAGATGCCGTCGGTGGAGGCGCCGCCCCAGCCCAGCATGTAAAGGCTGGTGTCGGTCTTTTCGAGCTTCGGAAAGTACACCGCGCGCGGCATTGCGTTGACCTTCGTCGCGACGCCGATCTGCGACCACATCGCCGCCAGTGCCTGACAAATGCGTTCGTCGTTGACGTAGCGATTGTTGGGGCAGTCGAGCGTGACTTCAAAGCCATTGGGGTAGCCCGCATCCGCGAGCAGTTTCTTGGCCTTTTCGCGATCAAAGGGCAGGCGCTTTTCGATCTCGGGTGTGGACGTCACCGGCGACGGCAAAATGGCGCCAGTGGGCTTGGAAAGGCCGCGCATCGTGGTGCGGTTGATCGCATCGATATCCACCGCGTGATAGAGCGCCTGGCGCACGCGCACGTCCTTGAACGGGTTCTTGCCCTTGACGTTGGAATACAGCAATTCATCGCGCGCCTGATCCATGCCGATGAAGACGATGCGGTTCTCGACACCTTCCAGCACCTTGATGTTGGGTGTCTGTTGCAGACGCGGCACGTCCTGCGTCGGCGGATCGTTGATCAGATCGACTTCACCCGAAATCAGCGCGGCAACGCGCGTGGCGTCCGAGCTGATTGGGGTGTAGACGACGTCGTCGACATTGCCGGTGAAGCGTCCGGCCTTGATGCCCCACCAATTCGGATTTTTCTTCAGCACCGTCTTGATATCGGGCTGACGCGATACCAGCGAGAAGGGTCCCGTGCCATTGGCCTCGCGCGCCGTGATCATCTCTTCCTTGGCCGCGAAGTTTTGCGGCTTCATGCATTTGTTCTTTTCGCACCACGCCTTCGACAGGATGTTGATGGTCGCGAGGTGTTCCAGCATGATCGGATTGGGACCGTTGGTGACAAACTCCACCGTCAGGTCGTCGATCTTTTTCGGGGTGCCGGCGAAATTCGCGTAGGCGCGAAGTTGCGAAGTATCGGCCTTGGCGCGTTCGAAGCTGAACACGACGTCCTCAGCGGTAAATGGCGTGCCATCGTGGAATTTGACGCCCGAACGCAGCTTGAATCGCCACGTGGTTGGATTGATCTGCGTCCACGATTCGGCCAGCCCCGGTACAAGCCCCAGGTTCTTGTCGCGCTCGACCAGAAACTCGTAGATCAGGCTGTTGATGTTGTTGGTGAGGCCCTCGTTCTGCGAATGCGGGTCGGTGGTCTGCATGTCGCCGCGACCGGCCCAGCGCAGCGTGACGGCATCCGCCGTCAGTGCGGCGAAGCCGAGTACGGCAACCAGTGCGGTGACGATGAGCGTACGGCGCGGAGCGCCCGAGTTGCAAATTCGCATGGAATGTCCTCCGGATCGATGTCCAGGCACTGGTGGGAAGTTGCAACGTATCCGGCGCCCGTATGCTGCGGATAATACGCAATCGGCGCTCCTGCGCGGTAGAATTCGCGCCTTTCGTGGCGTCCAGTCCACTATCCGCGGCGGCGCCCCTGCCGGCGCTGCCCCATTCGCAATGACTCCATCCTTCGCCGACCTCGCCGCGCGACTGCCGCAGGTGCTGGCGGCGGATGCTGCTCGCCTCGCCCGGAGGCTTGATCGCGCCCGCGCCCGCCGGGCGCCGCCCACGGAATGGGCCAAATTGGCGCAGGACATTGACCGTGCAGTGGCGCGTTGCGCCGCGCGGGCGGCGACACGCCCTGCGATTGCCTACGCACCGGAGTTGCCGGTATCAGCACAGGCGGACGTGATCGAAGCCGCGATACGCAACCATCAGGTGGTCATCGTGTGCGGCGAGACGGGGTCGGGCAAGACCACGCAGTTACCCAAGATCTGTATTGCGGCGGGTCGTGGCCTGCGCGGCTTGATCGGCCACACGCAGCCTCGACGGATCGCGGCGCGCGCTGTGGCGACCCGGATCGCGCAGGAACTAGGCGAGTCGATCGGACAGGCCGTCGGATACAAAGTGCGCTTCACGGACCAGACGCGGCCGGACGCATGGATCAAGTTGATGACCGACGGCATTCTGCTGGCCGAAACGCAAGGGGATCGCGATCTCGATGCCTACGACACGATCATCGTCGACGAGGCACACGAGCGCAGTCTCAACATCGATTTTTTGCTGGGCTACTTGAAGCAGCTGCTCGCGCGACGACCCGATCTCAAAGTTGTCATCACGTCGGCCACGCTCGACGCCGAACGCTTCGCGCGCCATTTCGGCACGTCAACTCAGCCGGCACCTGTGCTCGAAGTGTCGGGCCGCGTATACCCGGTCGAAGTCCGCTACCGACCTTTGCGCGGCGCCGTCGCGACAGCCGAAGGCAGCGCGGACGAGACCGACGACGAGGAAGAGTTGGAAGAGGCCATCGTCGCCGCGGCAGAAGAGTTATGGCGCGGCGGACCCGGCGACATTCTGGTGTTTCTGCCCGGTGAACGAGAAATTCGCGAGACCGCCGAACTGGCCCGCCGCGGACTTGCACGGCGTCCATATGCGCAGCAGATCGAGATCCTGCCGCTGTTCGCGCGCTTGTCCGTGCAGGAGCAGCAGCGTGTGTTTGCGGCTGGCAACGGCCGCCGTATGGTGCTCGCCACCAACGTCGCGGAAACGTCATTGACGGTGCCCGGCATTCGCTACGTAATCGACGCCGGAGTGGCGCGGGTCAAGCGTTACAGCGTTCGCAACAAGACGACATTGCTGCAGATCGAAAAGGTGGCGCAGTCCGCCGCCAACCAGCGCGCAGGTCGTTGTGGTCGCGTGCAGGATGGCATCTGTGTGCGCCTCTACAGCGAGGACGATTTCGCCAAGAGGCCGGCGTTTACGGAACCGGAAATTCTGCGGTCGTCGCTGGCGGCGGTAATTCTGCGGATGACGTCGTTGCGGCTGGGGGAAGTGGCATCGTTTCCGTTTCTGGAGTCGCCGCCACCGCGCGCCGTGGCCGACGGCTATGCGTTGTTGCAGGAGTTGGGCGCGGTGGACGACATGCGCGCGCTGACGCCGCTGGGCGGCGAACTGGCGCGACTGCCGCTCGACCCCCGCATTGGCAGAATCGTCCTTGCCGCGCGCGATGCAGGATGCCTGCCCGAGGCCTTGATCATCGCGAGTGCGCTGGCCGTTCCTGATCCACGCGAGCGCCCCTTTGAACGCGCACAGGCCGCCGATCAGGCGCACCTGCGCTTTCGCGACGACCGTTCCGACTTTCTGTCACTCGTGGCGCTGTGGGAATTTTTTGCCGACCTGCAGCGGCAAGGCCTGTCGCATCGCCGCCTGGTTGACGCCTGCCGTGCGCAGTTCGTCTCATTCCTGCGCCTGCTCGAATGGCGCGATGTGCACCGGCAACTGGTGGCCACACTCGAGGACGCGGGCTGGACATGGACCCCGGCTTTGCCTACCACGTTCGATGCGCCGCGTTATGCCGCCCTGCACAAGGCGATCCTTGCGGGCCTGCTGGGCAACATCGGCGTGAAGGCCGACGCCGATGATCACTATCTTGGCGCACGCGGACTCAAGTTTCATCTGCATCCTTCGTCGGGACTGGCGCGCAAGGGCGGCAAGTGGGTGCTGGCAGCCGAGTTGACCGAAACGTCGCGGCTGTACGCCCGCAATGTGGCCAGGATCGAACCCGAATGGATCGAGGAGGTGGCGCGCGATCGCGTCACCCGCGACTATTTCGAGCCGCATTGGGAAGAGCGTCGCGGCGAAGTCGTTGCCAGTGAGCGCGTGCAGCTCTACGGTTTGACGCTGGTGGCGCGACGGCCGGTGTCCTTCGGAGCGATCGATCCGGCGTTGGCGCGCGACGTGTTCATCCGCGAGGCGCTGGTGCCCGGCGCGCTGCGTACACGCGGTGCCTTTCTGGCCGACAACCGCGCGTTGGTGGCGGAAATCGCGGACCTTGAACATAAAGCGCGTCGGCAGGACGTGCTCGTCGACGATGCGACGATCGCCGCCTTTTATGCGGAACGTGTTCCTGCCGGCGTTCTGTCACTCGCGACGTTCGAGCGCTGGCGCGAGGACGCGGAACGGCGCCATCCGGGTCTGCTGACGATGACGCGCGACGATTTGATGCGCCATGCGGCGGCGGCCGTCACCGTGGAGCTTTATCCCGAAACGATCAAGCTCGCGGGCACCACGTTGCCGTTGAAATATCGTTTCAGTCCGGGACACCCGCTGGACGGACTGACGCTGACGGTGCCGCTCACGTT
>JBDTTY010000307.1:0-4189 GCA_040007975.1 Betaproteobacteria bacterium
GCTCCATCCACGCGCCCGGTCTGGGCAGCATCCGCCGCCAGCCGGGGAACCACGTGAGCAGCGCAAACGGCAGGGCCATGCCGAGGCCGAGCGCCAGAAACACCAGCAGCGTGAGCGCGGCGGGTTGCGCGAGCGCAAATCCCAATGCGGCGCCCATGAACGGCGCCGTGCAGGGCGACGCGATCACGACGGCCAGCACGCCGGACAGCGCAGCGTTGATGTACGGATTGCGCGCATTCCAGCCGGCGGCCGACGCCGGCACCAACGTTGCGAACTCGAACGCTCCCGACAGGTTGAGCGCAAGGACGAAGAACAGGATAGCCAACGACGCCACTACGGCGGGCGACTGCAGCTGAAAGCCCCATCCCAATTGTTCGCCGGCGGCACGAAACGCAAGCAGCAAACCGGCCAGCGCCACAAACGTGACGACCACGCCGGCGCCAAACGCGAGCCCTTCCATGCGCAGTCGCTGTTGATCCTCGTGCCCCGGCGCCGACAGCGACAGCACCTTGAGCGACAACACCGGAAACACGCAGGGCATCAGGTTCAACACGACACCGCCGACGAAAGCAAACACCAGCGCCAGCGTCAGCGACAACCCTTCACCCGCAGGCTTGACCGGTGCGGCAAAGGTCGATGCCGCCGCGGGTGCCGTCACTGGCTTGGGACCGGCGACAACGGTGCCCGTCAGCGGTACGTCGATCGTGGTGGCGGCGACCAGTCCGTCACCGACCGTCAGGCCCTTGCTGGTCGTGAGGACACCGGACACCCGCTTGAAATCCGGTGCCATTTGATACGCGACAGGTAACGTGAGCACAAACGTGCCGTTGGCGTCGCGCACGAATGTTTGTTTGCCGGCGGGTTCGATGCGGCCTTCCTGAAACGGAAAGAAATGCACGTCGCCGGGAGTTGCAGCACCGGCCGGGGCCGTGGCGGTGACGACGACCGTGTTGCCATCACCGCGCGCGGCAAACAGCCATCCCTTGGCCGGCGTGGGCAGCGCCGCGCGCGTGGCGGCGATCGCGTTGCCCCATTGCGGATAAAGGTCCGCCCGTTCGGACACCGGCAACACGAGCTCGAGCTGCGCTTCCTCGGGAATGCACGTTTCACGACAGACGAGCCATTCGGCCTTGGCGGTGAGCGTGCGTATGGTGCCCGGCGTGGCATCGGCCGGTACCTGCATGTCGACCAACAGCAACACTTCGCCTTCGTAGCCGAAATTGAGCAGCGGCCCCGCCGGCAGCGCATGGGGCGCCGGCCATTGAATGGGACCTACAGCCATGTCGGGCGGCAATGTCCATGCGATCGACGTCGGCAACCCGGAGTCACCGGGATTTTGCCAATACGTGTGCCAGCCTTCGGCCATCTTGAGCCGCAACGCAACCGTGGTCGACTGGCCGGGAACGAAGGCTGTTTTCTCGGCGACGAGTTCGGCCTCGACGTGTGGGGTGCGTACCGGCGCCGCATGGGCGAGCGTGAACCCGCTCGCGGCGAGCAGAACGACTGTCCAATGGCGTATCGAAGGCAGCATCAAGGGTTGTATCGGCGGAGCATGCGTTGCTTACAGGCGTGGGGCGGGGTTCATTCCGAGCAGGTTCCCGGCCAAAGCTATAATTATCGTCCTTTCCCGAGTTGCAGCCGAATCCGCAAGCGCCGCCTATGACAATAGCATAGTGCGTTGGTGAAATTCGCGGTACTCCCTTCCCGTCGATGCTTGAAGCCCTCCTAGTCTCCACCGCCGTCGTTGCCGTCGGCGAACTCGGGGACAAGACACAACTGTTGGCGCTGGTACTGGCGGCGCGCTATGGCAAGCCCTGGCCGATCATTGCCGGGATATTTGTCGCCACTGTCGTCAATCACGCCATTGCCGGCTGGGTTGGCAGCTGGGTGCGCGAGGTTGTACCCGCGGAGGTGCTGCGATGGCTCCTGGCGCTTTCATTCTTCGCCGTCGCTGCGTGGGCGTTGAAGCCGGACAAGCTCGACGACGATGACGCGCCGCCCAAGTCGCGCTGGGGCGTCTTCGGTGTCACCGTGGTGGCGTTCTTCCTGGCCGAGATCGGGGACAAGACCCAGATTGCCACCGTGATGCTCGCGGCCAAATTTTCGTCATTGGCGGCTGTCGTGGCCGGCACGACGCTCGGCATGCTGCTCGTCAATGTGCCCACCGTGTTCATCGGCCGCGCCGCCGCGGAGAAGATTCCGTTCCGCGCGGTGCGGATCGCCGCCGCCGCTTTGTTTGCGGGACTGGGACTCTGGGTGCTGCTGGCGCCGACGTAGCAAGAAGGCAACACTGCACTCGTCGCTATAATCAAAGGTTCGCCCCGTCAGGCCATGTCGCCCATGAAGCCGTTTAACCACACTGCCATCGAAGCCGCCGCCCAATCCGCATGGAAGGCGGGCGACGTCTATCGCGCGCCGGACACGTCAACAAAACCCAAGTACTACTGCGTGTCGATGCTGCCGTATCCGTCGGGCAAGCTGCACATGGGCCACGTGCGCAACTACACGATCAACGACATGATGTACCGACATTTGCGGATGCGCGGCTACAACACGCTGATGCCGATGGGTTGGGATGCCTTCGGGTTGCCTGCCGAGAATGCCGCGATGAAAAATGGCGTCGCCCCGGCCAGGTGGACGCGCGAAAACATCGTCGCGATGAAGGGTCAATGCGAGGCGATGGGGTGGGCCATCGACTGGTCGCGTGAATTCGCGAGTTGCGATCCGTCGTACTACAAGTGGAACCAGTGGTTCTTTCTCAAGATGCTCGAAAAGGGCATCGCGTATCTGAAAACCGGCGTCGTCAACTGGGACCCGGTCGATCAGACCGTGCTGGCCAACGAGCAGGTGATCGACGGTCGCGGCTGGCGCTCCGGCGCACTGGTGGAAAAGCGCGAAATTCCGATGTACTACCTGCGCATCACCGACTACGCCGAAGAATTGCTTACGTCACTCGACAAGATGCCGGGCTGGCCCGAGCGCGTGAAGACGATGCAGGCCAACTGGATCGGCAAGAGTGTCGGCGTGCGCTTCGCATTTCCGCATGACATTCGCGGCGGCGACGGCAACCCGATCGGTGATGGCAAGTTGTGGGTGTTCACCACGCGCGCCGACACGATCATGGGCGTCACGTTCTGCGCGGTGGCCGCGGAGCATCCGCTGGCCACCCATGCGGCTGCGAGCAGTCCAGCAATCGCCGCGTTCATCGACGAATGCAAACGCGGATCGGTGATCGAAGCCGACATGGCGACGATGGAAAAGAAAGGGATGCGCACGGGGCTCTTCGTCGCGCACCCGTTGACCGGCGTAGCCGTCGAGGTGTGGATCGGCAACTATGTGCTGATGAGCTATGGCGACGGCGCGGTGATGGGTGTGCCGGCGCATGACGAACGCGACTTCGCATTCGCCAAGAAATACGGTCTGCCCATCGAGCAAGTCATCGCCGTGGAGAACGAGGCATTTTCCACCGACATGTGGCAATCGTGGTACGCCGACAAGTCACGCGGCCGTTGCGTGTTTTCCGGCAAGTATGACGAACTCGGATTCGAGCCCGCCGTCGAAGCCATTGCCGCCGACCTGACGGCCAAGGGTCTGGGCGAGCGGCGCGTCACCTACCGGTTGCGTGATTGGGGGGTGTCGCGACAACGCTACTGGGGCACGCCGATCCCGATCATTCACTGCAAGGATTGCGGTGCAGTGCCGGTACCGGAACGTGATCTGCCGGTGGTGCTGCCCGAGGATTGCATTCCGGATGGCTCGGGCAATCCGCTGGTCAAGCGCGCCGATTTCGTCGACGTCGCCTGCCCTCGATGCGGCAAGCCGTCCAAACGCGAAACCGACACCATGGATACCTTCGTCGATTCGTCGTGGTACTACATGCGCTACACCAGTCCCGACGCGCCGATGATGGTCGATCGTCGCAACGACTACTGGATGCCGATGGACCAGTACATCGGCGGCATCGAACACGCGATCCTGCATTTGTTGTACGCGCGCTTCTGGACCAAGGTCATGCGCGACATGGATCTTGTGCAAGTCGACGAACCATTTACACGCCTGCTTACGCAGGGCATGTTGCTCAATCACATTTTTTTCCGGCGCAATGCTGGCGGCGGCGTCGACTACATACCGCCGGAAGAGGTGGACATGACGCACGACGCGGCCGGACACATCAACGGCGCCGTGCACA
>JBDTTY010000308.1:0-4163 GCA_040007975.1 Betaproteobacteria bacterium
GGAGGGCTACCGCAAGGCGCTGCGCCTGATGAAGCTGGCCGAGAAGTTCGGCTTGCCGCTGTTCACGTTCATCGATACGCCCGGCGCCTATCCCGGCATCGGCGCCGAGGAGCGCGGCCAGTCGGAAGCCATCGGGCGCAATCTGTACGAGCTCGCCGGTCTGCGCGTCCCCGTCATCGTCACCGTCGTCGGTGAAGGTGGCTCCGGCGGCGCATTGGCGATCGCGATCGGCGACGTGACACTGATGCTGCAGTACTCGACCTACTCGGTCATTTCGCCCGAAGGTTGTGCGTCGATCCTCTGGAAGTCGGCCGACCATGCGGCGGAAGCTGCGGAAACGCTGGGCATCACGGCGCCCCGATTGAAGCAATTGGGACTGATCGATAAAGTGATCAATGAGCCCGTAGGCGGCGCGCATCGCGACCACGCCGCCATGATGGTCACGCTCAAGAAGGCATTGACCGAAGCATTGCGGCAGCTGCAGGAATTGCCACTCGACACCCTGCTGGAGCAGCGCGAAGACAAGATCCTGGGCTACGGCAAGTACAAGGAGATCGCCGCCGGCTGACGCGTAATTCGCGCCCGGTGACGAAACTCCCGCGCCTGCCATGCGGCGCGCAACCGACGCTGATCCGGTGCGCGCGTTGCGCCAGGCGGTCACACAATCCGCCGAAGCAGCGGTCCCTGCTGCGGCGACCATCGTCGTCGCGTTGTCGGGCGGGCGCGATTCCATGGTGCTGCTCGATGCGTTGAACGCAGCGGCAAGTAGCGGTGGCCACGCCATTGCTGCCGTGCACGTTCACCATGGCTTGTCCCCCAACGCCGACAAGTGGGCAAATTTTTGCGCGGAGCACTGCGCCGCTCTTGGCGTGCCATTGGAGGTGCGCAAGGTCCATGTCGCGCGGGCGCCGCAGCAAAGTCTTGAGGCCACCGCACGCAGCGTGCGCTACGCAGCATTGTCGGACGCGGCATCAACGTTGGGCGCCGCGCACGTTGCGCTGGCCCATCATCGTGACGATCAGGCCGAAACGCTGCTGTTGCAGTTGTTGCGTGGCGCGGGTCCCCGCGGCCTCGCCGGAATGCCGACGACCGCCGTTACCAGCGACGGCATCACGTGGCTGCGCCCCCTGCTGACCACGTCACGGACGAGCATCGATGCGTATATCGACGCCGTGCAACTGCGCTACGTCGACGATGAAAGCAACACGTCGGCCGCGCATCGACGCAATGCGGTCCGACTTCAAGTGATGCCGGTATTGGCGAGCGTCTTTCCGCATCCGGAATTGACGCTCGCACGTGCCGCCGGATTGCAGGCGAATGCGGCCCGCCTTGCCGATGACCTGGCCGCCCTGGACGCCGGCGATGGCGCATCCGCGTTCGCGCCCGCACTGGATCGTGCCCGGCTTGCCGCATTGCCTGAATACCGCGCGGCGAATGTACTGCGCTGGCACTTGCGACAACTGGGATTGCCCGCTCCTTCGTCCGCGCGCTTGGCGTCGATGCTTGCGCAACTGCGTCAAGCTCGCGCCGATGGCAAAGTGCACATCGTGCATGCCGGACGCGCGATCGGCGTCCATCGCGGGCGCGTGATTGTGCATGCGTTGCCAACGGCCCCATTCGACGTACTGTGGCGCGGCGAGTCGGCGCTGACGTTGCCCCACGGCCGACTGTTGTTTACCCGTCGGGCTGGCCAGGGTCTCGACGAATCGCTTCTTGCGCACGGACCGGTGCGCATTCGTTCGCGCGTGGGCGGCGAGCGACTGAGCATCGGCGCCGGACGGCCGCGGCGCGCCGTGAAGTCGCTACTGCAGGAAGCGGGCGTTCCCGCGTGGCAGCGCGACTCACTACCGCTGGCGTTCTGTGGCGACGACCTGCTGTGGGTGGCGGGACTGGGATTTGCCGCTGGCGTTGCGGCCATTGCTCCCGCTATCGGCGTTGTAATGACGTGGCATCCCAACGAATCCACCATCAATCGCGCCGACGACCCATAGACGAGGCCCTCGCGCAGGCCGCCTGAATGAGCGCCGAACATGGCGACGCCGCAAGACTGTTGTGCTGCACAACAAAGATCGGTCGCCGTTTACCAATCGCATCGGACTGGGCCTGGGTCAAGTGCAGGCGCCAGCATCGTTCCGACCTCGTGCGGATGGTTTGTAAGTCTAGCCCAGGTTTCGTTGCTGCGCCCACAACGCCCGCCCGAGCCGACGGCAAGCGACGCCTGACGCAACCCGAAAACAGGGCAATGCGGGTCGCCGGAAGCGGCTGTCCCGACCGGGGTCTCTCGTGCTATAATTTTGAATTCATTCGCTTTTATTCCGTTGGAGCACAGAAATGGCCGTAGAACGTACACTTTCGATCATCAAGCCGGATGCCGTTACCAAAAACGTCATCGGGGAAATCATTGCGCGCTTTGAAAAGGCGGGGCTCAAGATTGCCGCAGTGCGGATGGCCTGGTTGTCGCGGGCCGAAGCTGAAGGTTTCTACGCCGTGCACCGCGAGCGCCCCTTTTTCAAGGATCTGGTCGATTTCATGATTTCCGGCCCGGTCGTGATTCAGGTTCTCGAAGGCGACAACGCCATTGCCACCAATCGTGAATTGATGGGCGCGACGGACCCGAAAAAGGCCGCCGCCGGCACTATCCGCGCCGATTTTGCGCAGTCGATCGACGCCAATGCGGTCCATGGCTCGGACGCCCCGGAAACGGCACGTGCGGAGATTGCCTATTTCTTCCCGGCGCTGGCGGTATATCCTCGTTGAACAATGATCAACCTGCTCGACCTGTCGCCTGCTGATCTCCAAGAGTTTTTCGCCAAACGCGGTGAAAAGCCGTTTCGCGCGCGGCAGGTGTCGCAGTGGGTGCATCAACGTTTCGCCGATGACGTAGCCGTGATGACTGATCTGGCGCGGCCACTACGCGAACGCGTGGCGGCTGAGGCCATGATCAAGGGTCCGCAGGTCATGCGTGACTCCACGGCTTCGGACGGCACCCGCAAATGGCTGCTCGACGCGGGCAATGGCAACGCCGTCGAATCCGTGTTCATTCCGGAAGACGACCGCGGCACGCTCTGCATCTCATCGCAGGCGGGATGCGCCCTCGATTGCGCGTTTTGTTCCACGGGCAAGCAGGGCTTCAATCGCAACTTGAGCACCGCCGAAATCATCGGCCAGCTCTGGCACGCCAATCGCACGCTGCTGGCCGATGGTGCCAATGCGCCGTGGATCGACCATGGCCGCCCCCCGATCACCAATGTCGTGATGATGGGCATGGGCGAGCCGCTGGCCAATTTCGACCAGGTCGTACCGGCACTGCAATTGATGCTCGACGACAACGCGTACGGCCTGTCGCGCCGTCGCGTTACGTTGTCGACGTCAGGCATCGTGCCGATGATCGATCGCCTGGCACAAGCATGTCCGGTGGCACTTGCGGTGTCGCTGCACGCACCCAACGACGCTCTGCGCGACCAGCTGGTGCCGATCAATCGCAAGCATCCGTTGCGTGAATTGCTCGCGGCTTGCGAGCGCTATCTCGCCGTCGCGCCGCGCGATTTCATCACGCTCGAATACGTGATGCTCGACGGTGTCAACGACCAGCCGCACCATGCCCAGCAACTCGTGGCACTCACGCGCGACCTGCGTTGCAAGTTCAACCTGATCCCGTTCAATCCATTTGCGGGCAGCGACTTTGCAACCAGCCCGCGGGAACGCATCGTCGCTTTTGCGCAAATTTTGCAGGACGCGGGCCGCGTGGCCACGATCCGCAAGACGCGCGGCGACGACATCGATGCCGCCTGCGGCCAACTGGCCGGGCAGGTGCAGGACCGCATCACGCGTCGCCTGTCGACACGCATCGTGCCGATCGCGGCATCCTGATCCTCTTTCCACGCTGACGCACCGGGCCCCACATGCGCCGTACCGCTTTGCTGTTGCTTTCCATCGCGATGGTGGCCGTTGTCACCGCCGGTTGCGAGTCGTCGTCGCCCACGCGGCCGGCCACACCGCCGACGCCTACCGCACCGCCGGTGCCACCACCACTGCAGGAAGCGCCGGCGCCCTATCGTGCGCAATTGAAGACGGAACTGGCCGCCGGCTATTTCGAACGCGGCCAGATGGACGTGGCGCTGCAGGAACTGGGCGAAGCGGTCAAGCTCGATCCGCGCAATCCC
>JBDTTY010000309.1:0-4161 GCA_040007975.1 Betaproteobacteria bacterium
GCATGTCGGTGTCGCCGCCCAGCTGGTTGTTGGGGAACACCTGGATGTCGACGCGACCTTTGGTCTCCGCCTTGATCTTGTCAGCGGCTTCCTTGACACGAATCGTGCTGGGATGCGTGACCGGAATGTTGTTGGCCCATTTCAACTGGAACTGAGCGGCCTGCGCGTAGGCGGGCCGGATGCCGGCGGCGGCCAATGCGGCGGTGCCACCCAAGGTTTGCACGAATGTACGGCGATCGATGGTCATGGTGCGGTCTCCTTCTCAAGATTATGGAAATGCAAATCAAACAATGGGAAACGGCAAGCAAGAAACATATATTGCGCGAGGGCGGACCTCCTCAATACATGCACAGTCCGCCGTCGGCGACGAGCGTGGCCCCGTCGACGTAGGACGCTTCAGGCGAAACCAGAAACGCAATGGCGCGTGCAATTTCATCCGCCTTGGCCGCGCGATTCATCACGCTCATCGATTCGACGCGTTGGCGGTGGGCGTCGTTGGCAAACACGTGCGCAATCATCGGCGTCATCGTGGCGCCGGGCGCAATGGTGTTGACGGCAATGCCGCGCTCAGCCAGAGAGCGCGCGGCGTTCTTGGTCAGGGCCAGCACCGCGCCTTTGCTGGCGGCGTACGCGGCGGTCCCGGACAGACCACCGCCGCGCAGTCCGGCGACGCTGGCCACGGTGCAGATGCGTCCACCCGGCGCCATGTGTCGGGCCGCCTCGCGGATGGAGAGAAACGTCCCGACGACATTGTCGTTGTAGACGCGAAGAAATGTCGCGGCGTCGAGTTCCATGAACGGCGTCATTTCCGCGACACCGGCGCTGGTGACCAGTGCGTCGAGGCTGCCCAACGCCTTGACCGCTTCGGCGAATACGGATCCAACGTGCGCTTCATCGGCGACATCGAGTTCGAAGGCATGATGCAGGGCGCCAAGAGCCGCCGCCGTGGCGCGCGCACCCGGCCCGTTGCGGTCGACACACGCCACGCGATAGCCGCGCGCCGCAAGTTCGGTGGCCGTGGCGGCCCCGATGCCGCTGGCGGCGCCCGTCACGATCGCAGTTCTCGGTTGGGTCATGGTAGTGGATCCTGTCAATCGAGCAGTGTAGCCAAAGCGGGCTAGCGCTGCAGCAGTGTTGTCACGGCGCCCACGATCGCGTCCGCCGTCACCCGCGACTCGTCTTCCAACGGCTTCGAATACCCCGACGGGATGCGCGGCGCACCCAGCCGGCGAATGCGGCACCCGGTGGCCTCCGCCGCCGCCGCCGCAATTTCGGCGCCGAATCCGCCTACTTGCACCGCTTCGTGGACGACCAGCAGGTGCCCGGTGCGGGCAGCCGAGGCGAGCACCATCTCGCGATCCCATGGCCATAGTGTGCGCAGATCGATCACATCGGCCTCGATGCCGGCAGTGCTCAATGCGGTTGCGGCCGCGACACACGTGGGGACTGCTTTGGACCAGGTCACGATGGTCACATCGCCACCGTCCCGCAGCCGCCGTGCAACGCCCAGCGCAACCCTGGAACCCGGCACGACGTCGCCTTCAACGCCCCACAGTTCCTTGTGCTCCATGTAGACCACCGGATCGCCTGATTCAAGCGCGCTGGCCAGGAGGCCGTAGTTGTCGTCAGGCGCCGCGGGGGCGACCACCACGAGACCCGGTATATGCGCAAACCAGGCCTCGAGTGACTGTGAATGTTGTGCGGCCGACGCGGTCCACAGGCCGATCGGCATGCGCACCACCAATGGCACGCGACCTTGCCCGCCAAACATGAATCGATTCTTCGCGGCTTGGTTGACGAGTTCGTCCATCGCACACAAGGCAAAATCGACGACGCGCATTTCGACCACGGGACGCAGGCCCGCCAGCGCCATGCCCACCGCAGCACCCATGATCGTGGCTTCCGAGATGGGCGTGTCGATCACGCGATCGGCGCCGAATTGCTGCTGCAAGCCCCGGTACTGCGCAAAGATGCCGCCGCGACCCAGATCCTCGCCAAGGGCGACGACGGTTGCATCGGCCGTCATCGCCTCGCTCAGCGCGGCGGCCGCTGCCTGCGAATAGTTCATCAGCGCCATTGACCGGCCCCCGTGTTTTGAATATCGGTATAGGCCGCTGCGGGTTCGGGCCAGGGTGCGGCTTCGGCTTGCGTCATCGCCGCATCGATTTCGGTTTTCGCTTCGTGGTCGACAGCCTCGATCGCCTGTAATGCGACGCCGTGTCGCACCAGCGCACCACGCGCAATCAGCAACGGATCAAAGGCCAGCGCGGCGACGACTTCCGCCTGATCGCGGTAGGCCGCGGGGTCGACGGATACGTGGCCCTTGAATCGATAGGTGACGGCATGCAGGAAGCGAGGGCCGCCACCGCCACGCACTTCGGCGATCAGGCGCGCGGCCATCGCATCGACCGCTTCGACATCATTGCCATCGACCTTGGCCCCCGGCACACCCATGCTGTCGGCGCGTACGCTGGCGCCGGCACCACCGGTCATCGGACCGGTGGGTGTCGTGGCCGAAATACGGTTGTCCTCGCAGACAAAGAGCACCGGCAAGTGATAGACAACGGCCCAGTTGAGCGCTTCGAGAAAGGGCCCGCGATTGACCGCGCCGTCGCCGAAAAAACACGCGACGATTTCCGGACGCTTGCGGATTTTCAATGCATGTGCAGCGCCCACCGCGATGGGCATGCCGGCGGCCACCACACCATTGGCGCCGAGCATGCCGACCGAAAAATCAGCGATGTGCATCGAGCCGCCTTTACCCTTGTTGGTGCCCGTGGCACGACCAAAAAGTTCGGCCATCATTCGATTGACGTTGGCACCTTTGGCCAGCGTGTGTCCGTGGCCCCGGTGCGTGGATGTCAGCAGATCGTCGCGCGTCAGGTTGGCACAGACGCCGACCGCGACGGCCTCCTGTCCGGTCGACAAATGCAACGGACCGCGCACCAGCGCGGGCTTCGTGGTGGTGGACAGCCCCCATGCCGCGACGCCACCCTGACTGGCGATTTCCGCGGCATTTTCAAAGGCGCGAATGCGCGCCATCGTGCGATACAGCGCAAGCAAGCGCGTTGCAGATTCGTGCATGGTTCCGTCAACCCCCGGCGACAACGTGATGGGACAAGAGCTCGAGTGCGTTTACCAGTGCCATCGGCGTGCCCTTGCTGCCGAGACCCATGAATCCAATCTTCATTGACCGTGTGCTGTTGTGTTCAGTAGGTCTTCGACGGTGCGGCAGCCGGCGCGGAGGCTGCGCGCATCTTCGCCATCACCTGTTGGGCGCCCGAAGCCATCAACCGTGCATCGGAACTTATGGTCACCAATTGAAACCCCTTGGCGATCCGCTTCAGTGCCGCTTCCGGACCCGCGTTGTGAATCGCGGCCACTACGCCGTGCGCCTTGGCGCGTGCAAGGATGTGGTCGACGGCAGCGGCTACCTTGGGTTCGAGTTCGTCCATTGCCGGTGCATATCCCATCGAAATGGACAGATCCGACGGGCCGATGTAGATCGCATCCAGTCCTTCGACGGACAGGATCGTATCGAGATTGTCCAGCGCTTGCGCCGTTTCGATCATCGCGAATGCGACGATCGTGTCGTTGGCATGAACCGGATAGTCGGCACCGCTGTACAGCAACGCGCGCACGGGGCCGAAGCTGCGCACGCCGCGCGGTGCGTAGTGCGTGTAGGCCACGAGCTTCTGCGCTTCTTCGCGCGTGTTGACCATCGGGCAGATCACGCCGTAGGCGCCCGCATCCAGCACCTTCATCAGGATGCCCGGCTCGAGCCACGGCACGCGCACGATGGGCACAGTGGCTGTCGTCGAGATGGCCTGCAGCATGCCGACCATCGCCTGATAATCGACCACCCCGTGCTGCAGGTCGATGGTCAGCGTATCCCAGCCTTGATGTGCCATTACCTCAGCGGCATACCCATTGGGGATGGCCAGCCAGCCGTTGACGGCGGCACCACCCGATTTCCAGATCGTGCGCAGATGATTTTCTCTCAAGGAAATACTCCGACGGTGTGCCATCGATGGGCAGGGGGCATCGATTCTATCGCACGCCTCTATTGACTCGAACCGTAGACGAGGCTTCAGCCTCGAGGGATGGGACTTGCGAGGCTGAAGCCTCGCCTACGCGGCGAACGGGAGGCGAACGGGAGGC
>JBDTTY010000310.1:0-4155 GCA_040007975.1 Betaproteobacteria bacterium
GCACGGTGGCCGGCCAGCCCACGGCGCCGTAATAGACGGCCTCGAAGGGTTTCAGAATGTCGAACCAGTCCTCCGGCATCATCCGACCGTGCTTGGCGTAATAGTCGCAGCTCCAGTCAAACGTCGTGAAGTCGAGTGCGATCCTGAATTTCTTCGCGGCGGCTTCAAGGACACGCAAACCTTCGGGCACCACTTCCTTGCCGATGCCGTCACCTGCCATCACTGCGATCTTGTGCACTGCCATTGCCTTCTCCTCCGGTTGCGTCAGCCCCGAAGTGTACGTAAAACCTCGGCCGAACGTTGTATGCGCTGCCAATTGCATCATTGTTAAAGTGCTCGGGTGACGGGCGCCGACGGCGCCACATCTCGGTACGGAGGTTTCCCTTGCCAACCCGCAACTACTGGATCGGCGTGGTCTCGCAAGACCACGTGGCCATCGGCGTCGCCGGCGGTTTCATACAAGTCAATCACGGCAAGTCCGGTCCGCTCGAGCGCATGCAGCCGGGCGACGGCTTCGTATTTTATTCGCCACGACAAGCCTACCCCGATGGCGCGGCGGTCCAGGCGTTCACGGCCATGGGGCGGGTGGCCGCGGGTGCCGTGATATCCACGCCTGTCGCCGACGGAGCGGCATTTTTTCGCCGCGCAGTCGATTTTCTGCCAGCACAAGCCGCGCCGGTCAAACCGCTGCTCGAGTCCCTCACGTTCATCCGCAACAAGCAGCATTGGGGTGCCGCATTCCGGTTCGGATTCGTGCGGGTCGGCGCGGCAGATTTTGCGCGCATCGCCGCGGCGATGAACTGCGCATTTGCAGTTGATGTAGTCCCAGCGGCGGCGACATAGCGTTGGGACCATGGCTGCGTTATCGTTGCTGCGTCGGTCGGCCGTGGTGTCGACAGCGGAGAGTGCGATGGGCGTGATGGTGATTGCGTCGTTTCGACCCAAGCCAGGGATGTCCGCAGCTCTCGATGCATGCGCGCGCGATCATCTACCCATCCTGCGGGTGGAAGGCCTCGCCACCGATCGCCCCGCGCTGGTATTACGCGCGACGGATGGCACGCTGCTCGAGATCTTCGAATGGGTGTCCGAGGCTGCGATCGAGGCGGCCCATGCCAACCCTGCGGTGCACGCACTGTGGGACCGCTACGGCGCATGCTGCGAGTATGTGACGTTGGGTGATTTGGCCGAAGCCCGCACGATGTTTCCATCGTTCGCCTTGGTCGATCCGTAGCCGAGGCTTCAACCTCGCGCAAATAGCTCGTCGACCTGTAGCCGCGACTTCAGCCTCGTGCCATCGATCGCGCGAGACTGAAGTCTCGCCTACGGCAAACGATCGGCACCGCGATCCTCTCCCGGCTTTACACTCATCCTCCCTGCTGTTAACCTTTCGGTGAATTAATTCGGCATCGATGCCGGTGTTCGCAAATGCTTGCGAGCCCGGCGTTTTTCATTTTCGGCACTACCGCTGTACCGCACTCAAGTCCACCCGCGACGTCACGCACCATGTCCTCATCCGCCCACCTCACGTCTCCGCAAGCGCATCGCCGCGCGATCATGTTCATGATTGTCGCAGCCATCTGCTGGTCGAGTGGCGGCTATCTTGTGCGCCAGCTCACGATTACAAACGCCTGGGAGATCGTGTTCTGGCGGTCGTTGTTCATGTCGCTGTTCGTGACCGGCGTGCTGCTGGTCATGCACGGCAAGCGGATGCCCGCCGCCGTGCGTGCCATCGGCGTACCTGGCGTACTGGCGGGCTTGCTGCTGGCTTGTACTTTTTTCTTCTTCATCGGTTCGCTCACGCGCACGACGGTGGCCAATACGTTCGTGTTGATGAGCGTGTCACCGTTTCTGGCGGCGCTCGCCGGCTGGTTCGTGTTGCGCGAACACGTGCCGGTGCGAACCTGGGTCGCGATGGCCGTTGCATTCATCGGCATTATCGTGATGTTCGGCGGTGCGGTCGACGCGGGACAGCTGATCGGCAACCTGATGGCGCTGGGCGTGTCCGTCTGTTTCGCCGCACAACTCATGGTGTTGCGAAAATTTCATGCAACCGTCGACATGTTGCCGCAGGTGCTGATCGCCGGTCTGTGGTCGCTGGTGCCGGCGTGGCTGTTTGCCGGCAGTTTTGCCGCGACGGGTACCGACCTTGCCGTCCTGTCGCTGATGGGCTGCGTCCAGCTCGGCATCGGCTGCCTGCTGGCAACGGCAGCGTCGCGATCGCTGTCGGCCACCGAACTGGGACTGCTCGCGTTGCTCGAGCCCATTCTCGGCCCGATCTGGGTGTGGGTGCTACTGGGCGAACGGCCGGGATCGAGCGCGCTGATGGGCGGCGCCATCGTGCTTGGTGCGGTGATTGCCAATGGGGCATTCGCCGCGTGGCGCGGACGCGAAAGCGAGTTCCGCGCGCCGATGCCCGGACCGTGAACGTGGTTTGCATCGACGCTGCATTGAATCGGATTCACGCATGACGATGCCGGATTTCCCCGTCTCGTTTTATGCAGTCACCACCGCGGCGATCCTGATCACCGGCATCGCGAAAGGCGGATTTGGCCAGGGTTCGGGCGGTATCGCCGTGCCGTTGATGTCGATCTTCATCGCGCCGCCAGAAGCTGCCGGTATCATGTTGCCGATCTTGTGCGCGATGGACATTTTCGGCGTGCATGCGTATCGCCACAGCTGGTCGCACAAGCACATCGCGATCCTGCTGCCCGGTGCGCTCCTCGGCATCGGTCTCGGGGCGCTGGCGTTTGGCAGTCTGCCGGTCAACGTGATTCGAGCAATGCTGGGCGTGATCAGCGTCACGTTTGCAGTGAACCAGTGGCTGCGCCTCACCGAGCGCATTGCGCGCGGCCTCGCCAGCGCGAAGGGACCGCCGGGGCGTGTGGCCGGCACACTCTGGGGCGCCGCATCGGGATTCACCAGCACGCTCGCCCACGCCGGCGGCCCGCCGTTTGCCATCTACATTCTCGCGCAAAAAATCGACAAGACGCTGCTGGTTGGCACATCCGCCGTCTTTTTCTGCATCATCAACTACGTGAAGCTTGTCCCGTATTATTTTCTCGGGCAGTTGAACGTCGGCAACCTGACGGCGGCGCTGATATTCGCCCCGCTTGCCCCGCTCGGCGTGTGGCTGGGCGTCTGGCTGCATCGCCGCATTTCACACCGAATGTTCTTCAACCTGAGCTACGGCTTGCTGTTGCTCACCGGGTTGAAGCTACTCTACGACGCCGCAACGCGCTGACCTCGCAACATTTTCACGCGATCAATTCTTGGCGTCGAACACCCAGGATTGTGTGATCGTCGTGCCCGACCCGGGCGTGAGCGGACGGGGATTGCCCTGGATGCGCAGATAGGTAACGTTGCCCTTCATCACGATGTTGAAGTCTCCCACGTTGGTCGCCACATACTCGATAGGAACATCGCCATTCGGCGACTTGACAATGCACTTCACGGTGGCCGGATAGGAAATCGTCTTGGAGATGGTACCGCTATAGCTGCCGTTACCACTAACGATCAGCAATCCATCCGCCGCCGAGAGCTGCACGTCGACGATCTCCTCACCGGTGCAGTTCTGCACCGCGCTGTTGAGAGCGAAGGTGTAGACCAATTTTGCCGTTCCCAGCGGCTCGTAAACATTGCCGCCTCCACTGAGCGGCGCCAGCAATGTGTCTACCCAAGTCACATTGGCGGTGATCCGTACCAGCGAATCCACGAGCGTACCGCCGTTATCGACCCGGAAATGAATCGTATCCTTGGCGGTGCCCTCCCATGCATCGGGCCAGGCAATCGGGGGCGGTGGCCTGAATTGCGGTGTGACTCTGAAGATCCTGCTGGTCTTGAGGTGTGCGGCCCCTACCACCCCCGGCGCGTTGTCGAAGAGCGTCATCTCCGCTTCGTCCGGTGCCGTGAAATCGATTGCGACCTTGCCGACGACCACAGGCGCAGTCGGCGGATGGTAGGTCCCACTCTGCGTCTGCCCATTCGCGAATTGCAGAAGATCACCCTGGAAATGCGTGTCCGAGGCCATTTTGCCGGCAGACAGATACCAGACCGGCTCGCCCGATGCCTCGTACATGAACCCCACCATGAACAGTGTGTCACCCTGAACCTCAAGGCTGTAGCCGCGTCCGCTTTCGGCGTCGTTCCACCACCAGC
>JBDTTY010000311.1:0-4143 GCA_040007975.1 Betaproteobacteria bacterium
ACGGCGTGAAGTACCACACCGGCGCGATGTGCTCGGGCGTCTTCAGCGGATCGGCGGGGATGAAGTTGTTGGCTTCAAGGAAGTAGCCACCCATCTCCGGCACGAAGAACAGGATCGCGGAAAACACGGCCAGGAAAAACACGACGCCGACGAGGTCCTTGATCGAGTAGTACGGATGGCTGTAAATCGCATCGAGCGGCAGACCGGTCTCCGGATCAATCGGCTGATGCTTGACGTCGATGCCATCCGGATTGTTGGAGCCCACTTCGTGCAGCGCCATCAGATGCGCGGCCACCAGCCCGAGCAGGACCAGCGGAAACGCGATTACATGGAACGCGAAGAAGCGGTTGAGCGTCACATCAGAGATCGTGAAATCGCCGCGAATCCACAATGCCAGACCGTCACCGATGATCGGCAGCGTCGAAAACAGATTGACGATCACCTGCGCGCCCCAGAACGACATCTGGCCCCACGGCAGCAAGTACCCGAAGAACGCTTCGCCCATCAGCACCAGATAGATCAGGCAACCGAAAATCCAGAGCAGCTCACGCGGTTTTTGGTAGCTGCCGTACATGAGGCCGCGAAACATGTGCAGGTACACGACGACAAAGAACATCGACGCGCCGGTGGAGTGCATGTAGCGGATCAGCCAGCCCCACTCGACGTCGCGCATGATGTATTCGACCGAGTCGAACGCATACTTGGCGTCGGGTTTGTAATTCATCGTGAGGAAGATGCCGGTGAGAATCTGCATCACCAGCACCATCGTCGCCAACGAGCCGAAGTAGTACCAGAAGTTGAAGTTCTTCGGCGCCGGGTATTTGCCCCACTGGCTTTCCCACAACTGGGTCAGCGGAAACCGCGCGTCGATCCAGCCAATAATCTTGTCCATCCATCCGCTCCGTCAGTACTGCATTCCGTCCATCGACCCGTGCGTGCGCACGGCGAGACACGGGGTCACGCGTTCAGCTTGCCTCGCCGGTACCGATGACGATCTTGGCATCAGACAGGAATTTGTAAGGCGGGATGACCAGATTAGTGGGCGCCGGCATGCCGCGATAGACACGACCGGCCAGGTCGAATTTGGACTGATGGCACGGGCAGAAGAAGCCGCCCAGCCACTCGGGACCCAGGTCGGCGGGCGCCACTTCGGGTCGAAACGTCGGTGAGCAACCAAGGTGCGTGCAGATGCCGATCGCGACCCAGATCGAATCCTTGATCGAGCGATGTTCGTTCTTGCAGTTGGCCGGTTGCTGATCGGCGTTGGAATTGGGGTCGGCCATAGCAGCATTGAGCTTGGGCAACGTCGCCAGCATGGCTGCGGTGCGGTTCAACACCCAGCACACCTTGCCGCGCCATTCGACCGTGATGAGTTGTCCCGCCTCGACCTTGCTGATGTCGACTTCGACCGGCGCGCCGGCCGCGCGAGCGCGCGCCGAGGGCCAGAACGACATCACGAAGGGCACGGCAGCCGCCGCTGCGCCTACGCCACCTACGCCAACGGTGGCTCCGAGAAGGAACCGCCGCTTCTTGGTATCGACCGCTTGATTCACCGCATCGGACATCCGCAGGGCCTTAAGTTGAAGCGCGAAAACTGAAGGGGGCGGGCTTGTGCGCCGCGCCTTTTACCTATTGCGCCACCGTTTTCGCGACGAGTTCGCAAAACCTGCCGATTATACGGGATTTGTGCGGTGCGCCGGAAGCCCCCGCCCCGGTTTTCGGTAGGAAAACGGTGGCGAATCAGCCGCTTGCATACGCTTTATCGGCACTTCTGTCGGATGCCTGGACAGGCGCACTCGACCGGCCGCCTCTATACTTCGCCCTATGCTGCGCAAGTTCTGGCTCCTTTTCGCCCAAGCCTGCACCGTCTCCATGGCGGCGCTGTTCATCGTCGCAACGTTGCGTCCCGACCTGTTGCAGCGCATTGGCGGCCACGTGAGCAATGTCATCATCACGCAGGAAACGCTGACGCCCGTCACCGGTGCGCGCGTGACGTCGTATGCGGATGCCGCAAAAAAGGCGATGCCTGCGGTCGTCAACATCTACACGAGCAAGGATGTGCGCAAACGCACACCGCTATCCGATGACCCGATGTTCAAGCGCTACTTTCCCGATCTCGATCGTGCGCAGTCACAACGGCAAACCAGTTTGGGCTCGGGCGTCATCGTGTCGTCGGAGGGATTCGTGCTGACCAATCATCACGTGATTCAAGGCGCCGACGATATCCAACTCGTGCTGTCCGATGGACGCCGCGTGGCCGCGCATGTGCGTGGCATCGACCCGGAATCAGACCTTGCGGTGTTGAAAGCCGATATCGATGAATTACCAGCGATGACGTTTGCGCCGGCGGATGGATTGCAGGTCGGCGATGTGGTGATGGCGATCGGCAATCCGTTTGGACTGGGCAACACCGTGACAATGGGCATCGTCAGTGCACTTGGTCGCAACTATCTTGGTGTCAACCGCTTCGAGGATTTCATCCAGACGGACGCGGCCATCAATCCTGGCAATTCCGGTGGGGCGTTGATCGATACACAGGGCAACTTGATCGGCATCAACAGCACGATATATTCTCAGTCGGGTGGCTCGCTCGGCATCGGCTTTTCGATTCCGGTGTCGCTCGCGCGCAACGTGTTCGAGCAGATCGTGCGTGACGGTGAAGTCACGCGCGGCTGGCTTGGCATCGTGCCGCAGGCCGTAACGCCCGAAATCGCGAAAGCATTGGCGATCAATCGTTTCGACGGTGTGGTGATCAGCGACATGCAACCAGGCGGTCCGGCGCAACGGGCCGGTCTGCTGGTACGCGATGTCGTGCTTGAAATCGGCGGCAAATCCACACGCAGCGTGCCGCAGCTGCTGGCGCGAATTGCCGAATTGCCGCCCGGGACGAGTATCAAGATACACGTGTTGCGCGATGGACTCGATGTCGATATCGACGTCCAGGTCGGCAAGCGTCCGAAGCCGGAAGCGCAATAACAAGTTACGTTGTAGGAGAGGCTTCAGCCTCGCGCCATACCTCCAGCGAGGCTGAAGCCTCGCCTACGTGGTTCTTGTCTTTGGCAGGTACCGGTGCCGGGGAGGCATCGCACGAGGCTGCAGCCTCGCCTACGGGGTGGTTTCTTCGGTGGCTTCGGGAGCCGGCACGGAAATGAACCGCGCCAGAAACAATCCGATTTCGTACAGCACCCAGAGCGGCACCGCGAGCATCAGCTGCGACATCACGTCCGGCGGCGTGAAGATGGCCCCGACCACAAATGCACCAACGATCACATAGGAGCGAATCGAACGCAGCTTTTCGAGGCTGACCACTCGCATCCGCACCAGTACGATCACGATCACCGGCACTTCGAACGTCATGCCGAATGCGAGAAACATGCCGAGGACAAACGACAGATACTTGTCGATGTCCGTCATCATCTGCACGCCCACCGGCGTGTAGCTGGCAAAAAATCCGAACATCACGGGAAACACGAAAAAATACGCGAACGCCATCCCGATCAGGAAGAAGACGAAACTCGACACGATCACCGGCACGACCAGTTTCTTCTCGTGCTGATAGAGCCCCGGCGCCACAAAAGCCCACGCCTGCCACATCACATAGGGCAGTGCGATCACGAACACGGCCATCAGCGTCACTTTGAGCGGCACCAGAAATGTGCCGGTGACGTCCGTTGCGATCATCGATCCCCCCGGCGGCAACGAACGCAGCAGTGGTGCCGCCAGCAACGCGTAGATGTCCTTGGCCCACGGGAACAGGCAGAACAGCACAACGACGACAGCAACGATCGCATGCAGCAGTCGGGTGCGCAGCTCGAAGAGATGCGACAGGAATGTTTCCTGTACCGCCGTCATGGGTGTGGGATCGGTCATCGTGGAGCGGCAGTTGGTCAGATCTTGTCGAAGCCGGGTAGCGACGCCTGCCGCGCCGGTGCTGCTGGTGCCGCATCCGCCAGTTCGCCGCCAGGTTCGCCCCCCAGCGGCGCAGGCTCGAACAGCGGCAACGTGGACGTATCTGCAGCCACCGACTCGGGCGCCGATTCATTCAATTGTTCTTCGACGCTCTTGAGGCCGGATTCCGCACCCCGTGCCGCCGTCTCGACCGACGACTTCAAATCCTGCGCAGCGGACTGCACTTCCTTTTGC
>JBDTTY010000312.1:0-4131 GCA_040007975.1 Betaproteobacteria bacterium
GATGGAACAGGGTCGGCGCCGCCGTCCCGTCTTTAAAGGTTGATGGCATGAGTCTCAAATGTGGAATTGTGGGCCTGCCCAACGTCGGCAAGTCGACGTTGTTCAATGCGCTGACCAAGGCGGGCATCGCGGCGGAAAATTATCCGTTCTGCACGATCGAGCCCAACGTCGGTATCGTCGAAGTACCCGATCCGCGATTGACCGCGTTGGCCGGCATCGCCAAGCCGGAGCGCGTGCTGCCGGCGGTGGTCGAGTTTGTCGACATTGCAGGACTCGTGGCCGGCGCGTCGAAAGGCGAAGGTCTCGGCAACCAGTTTCTTGCCAACATCCGCGAGACCGATGCGATCGCTCACGTCGTACGCTGCTTCAAGGACGACAACGTGGTTCATGTGGCGGGCGGAGTCAATCCGATTTCCGACATCGAAACCATCAATACGGAACTGGCCTTGGCCGATATGGCCGCGGTGGAAAAGCATATCTCCAAGTACGCGAAAGTGGCGCGATCCGGTGGCGACAAGGAGGCCGCACGCATCGTCGCCGCGCTGGAAAAACTGGTGCCGGTGTTGAATGAAGCGCGGCCCGCACGGATGGCGGGACTCGACGCCGACGAGCGTGCGGTGGTACGCCAGTTTTTCCTGTTGACGATGAAGCCGCTGATGTATGTCGCCAATGTTTCCGATCATGGCTTTCACGACAATCCGCTGCTGGACGAAGTCGTCGCCTATGCCGCCCGGGAAGGTGCGCCGGTCGTGGCGGTGTGCGCGTCGATGGAAGCGGATATCGCGGACCTTGATGGCGACGACAAAGCGGTGTTCCTGACCGATATGGGCATGACCGAACCGGGGCTTGATCGCGTGATTCATGCCGCGTACGGATTGCTCGGCCTGTCCACGTACTTCACGGTGGGACCGAAGGAAGTGCGCGCGTGGACGATTCACGTGGGCGACACGGCGCCGCAGGCGGCGGGCGTGATCCACACGGATTTCGAGAAGGGCTTCATCCGCGCCGAGGTGACGGGTTACAGTGATTTCGTCGCGTGCAAGGGCGAGCACGGCGCAAAAGAGGCGGGCAAGATGCGTCTGGAAGGCAAGGACTACGTGGTGCGCGACGGGGACGTCATGCATTTCCGCTTCAACGTCTAAACCGAGACGGATACGTCAGGCCACTGGATGATCACCAAGCGCCTCGCGTGGTCGTGGTGCGTACTGGCACTGGTTGTCGGTGCGTGTGCCACGGTGCCGCGGCTCGAGGCGCCCAAGGTGATCGCCACCGAGCTGCGCGTCGACCGGCTGACTGGCGTCGAAGCGCAATTCACGGTGACGCTGACGCTTGCCAATCCCAATAACCGGGACCTCAATGTGGACGCAATCGAAGCCACCGTGCGCATTGAGGACGTGCCGGTAGGCGTGGCGCGGCTGACTTCGCCGGTGCGCCTAGTCGCCTACGGTGAGGCGCCGGTGGCGTTGGCGGTGCGCGCCGGCCTGGCGGATGCACTGCGCGCGGCCGTAGCGGTGGCCAAGCGCGCCGAAGCGGGCGGCACGACGCCTGCCACGGCACGCTATGCTGTGACGGGAACCGCCGTGCTGGAAGGCGGCATGGCGCTGCCTTTTTCACGCAGCGGCGAGTTCGCACTGCCTGCGCGTATGACCGCACCGCGATGAAGCTCAAATTTACCAAGATGCACGGCCTTGGCAACGACTTCGTCGTGCTCGATGGCGTGCGCCAGCATGTGGATCTGTCGCCGTTGCAGATTCGCGCACTGGCCGATCGTCATTTTGGCGTCGGATGCGATCAGGTATTGGTCGTCGAGGCGGCTCAAGGTGACGCGGACTTCCGTTACCGAATCTTCAATGCCGATGGCGGCGAGGTTGAACACTGCGGCAACGGTGCGCGATGTTTCGTCGTATTTGTTCGCGACCAGGGATTGACCACCAAGCGTGAAATTCGCGTGGAAACACGCAATGGCATCATCATGCCGCGCCTCGAAGCCAACGGCGATGTGACGGTGAATATGGGGGTGCCGCGGCTTCGACCCGAGGACGTGCCGTTCACCGGGGGCAGCGGGGCACCCATGGAGGTGCTTCAAGTCGACGGTCGCGACGTCATGATCAGCGCGATATCGATGGGCAATCCGCATGCGGTCCAGGTCGTGGATGATGTCGAGCGTGCGCCGGTCACGACACAAGGCCCGTTGATCGAACGCCACCCGCGCTTTCCGCAGCGCGTGAATGCGGGCTATGTGCAGGTGATCGATCGCGCTACCATTGCGCTGCGGGTGTGGGAGCGGGGTGCCGGCGAGACACTGTCCTGCGGCACCGGCGCCTGCGCGGCGGCGGTGGCGGTCATTCGACGCGGACTGGCGGACTCGCCGGTGCGGGTCGAGACGCATGGCGGCGATCTGGTGATCGCATGGGACGGCGAAGGCGCACCACTTTTCATGGCCGGACCGGCGGCTAGCGTATTTGAAGGCGAATGGACCGCGTAAGCGCGGTGCAACTCACTACGACAAGCATCGAAAGAGGAAGCATGGACGCAGCGGCTGTCGCGGAGTTTCTGAAAAACAATCCGCAGTTTTTTGAGGATTATGCGGACGTGGTGGCGGAGATTTTCGTCCCGCACCCGCACGGCGGCCATGCGATTCCCATCGCGGAGCGCCAGATCCTGACGTTACGCGAGAAATACAACGACCTTGAAGCCAAATTCAAGGAGCTCGTGAGCTACGGCACCGAGAACGACCAGATCAGCGAGAAGGTGCATCGCTCCACGCTTGCGTTGTTTGCGGCGCAGGATCTAGAGACCACGCTTGCCGTGCTGTATCACAGCCTGAAGGAAGATTTCGGTGTGCCGCAGGTGGCGGCGCGATTGTGGGGCAAGGTGCCCGAGCAATCGTATCTGCCTGAACTCGCCGCTACGTCGTCGGAAATTCGTCACTACGCCGATCAGCTGGGCCAACCCTATTGTGGTCCCGTTGCCGCATTCGAATCACGCGAGTGGTTCGACGATGGCGACATTCTGCAATCGTTCGGCTTTCTACCGTTGCGTACCGCGCAGACCTTCGGGGTGCTTGCGTTCGGCAGCCCCGACCCGCGCCGCTTTCATTCAGGGATGGGAACGCTGTATCAAACCCGGCTGGCCGAGTTGGCCAGCGTGGCTACGGCGCGGTTCCTGCCGCCGGCGTAACGTTGCCCAACCCTCGCCCGGGACGGGTTCGAAAGGCCGCCGCGGCAACTGCGGGGCACGACGGCCATCCGGACAATCGGGCACTGATCGCTGCGTTTGCGACGTCTCTTGCGACGCGATCACGGCACACGCGCGATGCCTATGTGCGTGATGCGTCGCAGTTGCTGACAGTGGCCGGTGATGCGCCGATTGCAACATTGCAGCGAGCACAACTTGCGCGCTGTCTCGCGTCTTTGCACGGCGGTGGTTTGTCCGGGCGCAGTCTTGCGCGCATGCTTTCCGCGTGGCGTGCATTTTTCCGCCTCCTGCTCGAGCGCGGCGTGCTCAAGGACGATCCCAGTGGCGGCTTGAAGGCGCCCAAGGCGGCGAAGCGATTACCCTCCGCGTTGACGCCGGACGAAGCGGTCCAGCTGGTATCGATGAAGGGCGGTGAACCGGCCGCGTTGTGTGATCGCGCGCTGTTCGAGCTCGCGTATTCGTCAGGATTGCGGCTGTCCGAACTCGCTGCGGTCGATATCGATCGGATCGATCTTGTTGGCGGCGAAGTGCGCGTGTGGGGCAAAGGGTCGAAGGAACGCGTGGTGCCGGTGGGGGCGGCGGCGCGCGAGGCGATCACGACGTGGCTCGCGCAGCGCGCCACGATCCCGGCCGTGGATGCGAATGCAGTCTTTGTCGGCGCGACGGGGCGACGGTTGTCCACACGCACGATCGAAAGGCGATTGGCGGTGGTGGCGTTGCGTCAGGGACTCAATCGACATGTTCATCCGCACATGCTGCGACATTCGTTTGCGTCGCATGTGCTGCAATCATCCGGTGATTTGCGGGCGGTGCAGGAAATGTTGGGGCACGCGTCGATTGCCAGCACGCAGGTGTACACGCATCTCGATTTTCAGGCGCTGGCCAAGGTATACGACGCCGCACATCCGCGCGCCAAGCGCAAGAAGTAGACAA
>JBDTTY010000313.1:0-4119 GCA_040007975.1 Betaproteobacteria bacterium
GTACTGCAGCGACCCCACCGTCGGTGTGGGTGTCCTGCCCGGCGCGCAGGATCGAGAAGGCGCCGTCGGCGGTGCGGTAGAACGAAAGTTCCCCATACACCATCTTCTTCCAGAGCAAATAGCCGCCCACGCCGGCGACTTGCTGACCCAATCCTCCGTCAATCTGCGTTGCCGCGGCCGGCGTCGTGGCGAGCGGTGAGGTGGTGTACGGATAGCCGAATGCCGGCGTGCTGTTCCATGGGTCCTGTACGGTCGGATTGTTGTTCAGGGTCATCCCGTAAATCAGGTCGGGAACACCCGCATCAGCACCGCTGTATTTGCCGGAGGCGCGCAGGTCGACATTGTCGACTCCGCTATGGCCACCCAGCGTACCGTTTGCCGTGGTGGCAAGATTGTCGTAGGACCACTGAATAAAGGCGCCAAAGTAGTCGTTGATCTTGCTGGCAAGAAAGACGCTGGCGCAACAGAACACGCCGCTGTTGTTGCGCTGGTTCACCGACACTGTGGCGCCGGAGTCGGGATCCGTCGCGTGGTTGTTTCGCGTATTGGTGACCGACGCCTGCACCATGACTGCGAGCGGCACAAAATTTACGCCCTCCGCGGTTACCGGAGCTTTGCCGATCGTATAGCCGGTCAGCTTGAAGTAGCGGCCGTACGGGGTAAGCTCGGGAAAGCTTACGTGACAGGCTATGCACTCCTGCCCCGTTTGGCGGGCAAACGACGGAACGGCAGTCGCTGTATTGATTGCGCCAAACAACAGTAGTCCGGCAAGAGCCGTTGCGCTACCCACCGATCCTGCGATGCTCTTTGCCATATGCCGCCACCCACAATTGTTCACTGTGTCGGCGCGCCTGACGTATTGACGCGACGCAGACTGTTTGCAAATCGTCACATATCGAATGCAGCGCCTTCATTGCTTTTAGCGTTCGCGGAAAAGGGGGTCTGTGCGGCAACGCACATAGCGTCAGTTAGTTGTTATCGATGTGTCCCGTACCTTTTGTGGTTGCTCGACCAAGCCACGATCTTCCGTGGTTACCGGAGAGTGAGGCGCGCCGACAGCGGCCCCAAGTTCACGATACGGGCCTTCAGAGACGGGGCGCAAAACCCTGGACCTCGCCACATCCTGATCAAGTCGCGCCGGCCGATGCAAAACGGATACATCGAAAAGATTTACGGCAAGTTCCGCAACGAATGCCACAATGAAAAGAGCGGAGAGCTCGAGTACTGAATGCCCGCGTTCAGTGACATTTCATCGGAGAAACGACATATGAATACTGCAAAGAACACGATTTGCCTTTGGTACGATCGTGGCGCCGAGGATGCGGCGCGGTTTTATGCCCAGACTTTTCCCGATTCATCCGTTGGCGCGGTGCTTCGCGCGCCGGGCGACTTTCCGTCGGGCAAGCAGGGCGACGTCCTGACCGTCGAGTTCACCGTGATGGGCGTTGCCTGCCTCGGACTCAACGGCGGATCTGCATTCAAGCAAAGCGAAGCGTTTTCGTTTCAGGTCGCAACGACTGACCAAGCCGAAACGGATCGCTACTGGAAAGCCATTGTGGACAACGGCGGCATGGAGAGCGCGTGCGGCTGGTGCAAGGACAAATGGGGATTGTCCTGGCAGATTACGCCAATCGCCCTGACGAAAGGGATCACCAATCCCGATCCTGCTGCCGCCAAGCGTGCGTTCGAGGCCATGATGCAGATGAGGAAAATCGACATTGCTGCAATCGAGGCGGCGGTTCGCGGTTGAGTTCAATGCATCGTCCGGGGGGAGCCTGTGGCCAGGTCTTGATCCGCGAATCCTGCTCCCAACATTCGTTCGGCGTTCGTCAACGCCATCGCGAAACGGCGCCGAACGCGATCAAGGATGAAATGCCTGCAGCACGTCGAGTAGTTGCGATTCGCTGACGGGCTTCACCAGATGGAGGTCGAAGCCGGCGTCCTTGGTGCGCCCTACGTCCTCGGCCTTGTTCCATCCCGTGACGGCAACCACCAGAGGTCGCGGCAGGCGATTTCTGCTGCGAAGTCTTGTGGCCACTTCCAGGCCACTCATTCCGGGCATGCCGATGTCCAGAAAAATGACCTGAGGCCGAAATCCCTCGGCCAAATGTAGCGCGTCCTGGCCCGAATTCACCGCGATGACTTCATGCCCGTGCTGACGTACCAAGGCGGCGAGCAGGTCCGCGGAGTCGGCGTTGTCGTCGACGACCAGGACCCGCCTTCTCGACGCCGCGACCGGATGCGTTGGGGGCAGCATGGCAACCCCACTGGTCGCGACGACGGGCTCGCCCGTGTGCTCAACCGGCAATTCCGGCAGGCTGATGACAAACTCGGCGCCCTTGCCCAGCCCATCGCTGGCGGCTTCGATCGTCCCGTGATGCAGCTCGATGATCGCTTTCGCGAGTGCCAATCCCACGCCGATTCCTGCCGCCGGACGATGGAGGGGGTCTTTACCCTGCACAAACATTCCGAAAATGGACTGCAGGAGAAGTGGATCGATGCCTCTCCCGGTGTCGCGCACGGAGATGCACACGGTCGAACCACGGTCGCGACCCATTCGCGACACTGTAACGTATATCTTTCCACCCGAATCGGTATAGCGATTTGCGTTGGCCAGCACGTTGGTGAGCGCCTGGATCAGGCGTGACGCGTCACCTCGAACACGCAGCGCTTCCAAGGGCAAATCGAGCTCCAGCAGTTGGTTGGATCTTTCGATCGCTGGACGCACCGTTTCCAGAGCTCCTTCCACGATGTCAATGACATCGCACGGAATTTCCGCCATCTCAAGCGTGCCCCTCGTGATCCTGTTGATGTCGAGAAGGTCGTCTACGATTTTGGCAAGCTGGGCACTTTGCCGATCAATCACCTGCAACATTTTTTCCCGCACGCGATCATCGGCTTTTGGAGACTGCAGGAGTTCGACCGCGTTGCGGATGGGCGCAAGTGGATTGCGGAGCTCGTGCGCCAGGATGGCGATGAAATCATTAAGTGCCTTTGCCGACATTGCGAGCGCCTCGGACTGGCGCCGTTGCGTCAAGTCCTGCGTGACCTTGGCAAAACCGCGAAGGACGCCATCCGCGTCGTATAACGCCGTCACCACCACCCGCGCCCAGAACTTGGAGCCGTCCTTGCGCACGCGCCAGCCTTCACCTTCAACACGTCCACTTTCGCGTGCGATCGAAAGTTCTGCCCAAGGCTCACCGGCCTCCACTGCTTCGGACGTAAAGAATCGGGAGAAATGCTTCCCGATCATTTCGACCGCTTCATATCCTTTGATCCGGCGTGCGCCCGCGTTCCAACTGGTGACCAGTCCTTCCGGGCTTAGCATGTAGATCGCGTAATCAAGTACGCCGTCCACCAGCAGCCGAAAGCGCTCTTCGGATAGCCGCAGTCGCTCTTCCTGTTTCTTGCGCTCGGTCAAATCGCGCGTGATCTTGGAGTACGCCAACAGAACACCATCGTCGTCACGGAGCGCCGTGATCACTACATTGGCCCAGAACCTCGCCCCATCCTTTTTAATCCGCCAACCTTCGTCCTCGAAACGACCTTCCTCCTTGGCGCGATGCAATTCAATTGTCGGCCAGTTGCGGGCGATGTCGTCCGGCGCGTAGAAGATGCTGAAATGCTGGCCGATGATTTCGCTGGCGTGGTATTGCTTGATGCGCTGCGCACCGGCATTCCAACTCAGGATTCGTCCGTCGAGATCCAGCAGGAATATTGCATAGTCCTGCACGCGATCGGCTAACAGCTGGAACATCCGTGGATCGACGCTCGATGGCATGATGGTCCCTAGAAGATCGATGCGGGGAGTGTCACGCGCCGACGCGCGAAATCAATACCGAGGATGTCGGCGCGCACGACCCAATTCACCGCAACCGTAACCGATTCGTGTCGGCGCAGGCATACATGCGGGTGATGCCGCCGTCGGATGGTATGAGGGTACCGAGCGTGCGACACGTTCCCTCGACGCACAATTCGTAGTCCGCTGCATACGGCGATCGCGTGAGCTCAAGCTCGGGGGTCGGCGCGATGGTCGGGTGGTATTCGTACCAGCCGTTGCGCAGTCGGGCATCGGACGGCGGTTCCATGCCCGCGGCGGATCCGCGCACGCGGGCCGCG
>JBDTTY010000314.1:0-4116 GCA_040007975.1 Betaproteobacteria bacterium
ACCCAAGCGCATGGTCGGCGAGCGCCAGCCACTGGTCGATGGTGTCGAAAAGGTGACTGGCCGGGCGCAGTACACCGCCGATCTTGTGGCAACCGGTGCGCTGGTTGGTGCAATTTTGCGCAGCCCAGTAGCGCATGGCGAGATCCGCCGGATCGATGCCACGCGTGCCCGCGCCATGCCGGGGGTACACGCGGTGGTCACCGGCAGCGATTGCGATCTTGCGTACGGAGTGATTCCGATTGCGCAGAACGAGTATCCATTGGCACGCGGGCGCGTTCGCTATCGTGGCGAGCCAATCGCGGCGGTGGCGGCCGATGACGCGGCGACCGCGCAGGCCGCGTTGGCAGCCATCGTCATCGATATCGCGCCATTGCCGGCCTATTTCGATGCACGAGCGGCTCGTGCGGAGGGCGCGTTGCTGTTGCACCCCGACAAGGCGGGCAATATCGAACGCGAGGTCGAGCAGGAATTCGGTGCCGTCGATGCGGGCTTTGCCGCTGCTGACCTCGTCAGCGAGGAGCAGTATCACTACGCCGAAGTCACGCACGCGATGATGGAGCCCAATGCGGCGCTCGCCGACTATGATGCCGAGCGCGGCCAGCTCACGCTTCACTCGGTGACGCAGGTTCCCTACTATGTGCATCTCGCGCTTGCGCGCTGCCTGCGCATGGACGAGTCGCGCATTCGCGTGATCAAGCCGTTTGTCGGCGGCGGCTTTGGTCACCGCACGGAAACGCTCAACTTTGAGGTCATCGCCGCATTGCTCGCGCGTGCAGCCGGAGGCACGGTCCGGCTCGACCTGACACGCGAAGAGTGCTTCCTCACTCATCGCGGTCGACCGGAGACCGATGTGAGGCTGAAGATCGGCCTCACCCGCGCCGGCGTTATCACAGCGGTCGAGTGCGACGTGGTGCAGCGTGGTGGCGCCTATGCAGGCTACGGTCTGGTCACGATCCTGTACGCGGGGGCGCTGTTGCACGCGCTGTACCACGTGCCCGCGTCGCGCTATCACGGACAGCGGGTCTACAGCAATACGCCGCCCAATGGTGCGATGCGAGGCCATGGTTCGGTCGATGTGAGACACGCGTTCGAGTCGCTGCTCGACCGGATGGCCGGTGACCTGGGCCTCGATCCGTTTGCGGTCCGGCGTGCCAATTTGCTGACGGTTCCGCATCGCACACCCAACGACTTGCAGGTCAATTCGTGCGGACTTGCACAATGTCTCGATATTGTCGAACAGGCATCAGGCTGGCACGAGCGCCGTGGCAGGCTTGGCCGTGGCCGTGGCCTGGGCATGGCCTGCTCCCATTATGTAAGTGGTTCGGCGAAGCCGGTCCACTGGACCGGCGAGCCGCACGCGGTCGTGAACCTGAAGCTCGACTTCGATGGTGGCATCACGGTGCTGACCGGCGCAGCAGACATCGGACAGGGCTCGTCGACGCTGCTCGCGCAGGTGGTCGGTGAAACACTGCAACTTGGCCTCGATCGTCTGCGCGTCGTCGCCAACGACAGTGCGGTCACACCCAAGGATAACGGCTCGTATTCGTCGCGGGTGTCGTTCATGGTCGGCAACGCGGCGCTTGCCGCAGCGCTCGAACTGAAGCGCGTGCTGGTCGCCGCGGCGGCGCGCAAGCTGGAAGTGAGCGCGGAGGATGTCGAGTGCCGGGGTGAGAGTTTTCACCTGACTGGAACGGATCGTGCACTCGGCTACAAAGAGGTCGTCGCGGCGGCGCTCGAGGACACCGGCACTCTGACGATCAAGGGCGTGTGGTCGACACCACGAGCAACACAGGGCGGCAAATTCAAGGGTGCTGCAGTAGGTACCAGTGCGGGCTTTTCGTATTCGGCACAGGTGGTCGAAGTCAGTGTCGACGAGGATACCGGCATGGTCGCAGTCGAACGGGTGTGGGTCGCACATGATTGTGGCCGCGCGATCAATCCCCTTGCAGTCGAGGGTCAGATTCAAGGCTCGGTGTGGATGGGCATGGGCCAGGCGTTATGCGAGGAGACGCAATATCACGAGGGATTGCCGCTGCGCGCTAATTTTCTCGACTACAGAATTCCGACCATCGTCGAGTCGCCACCGATTGAAACCTTCATCGTCGAGGCGCCGGATCCCAATGGTCCGTTTGGAGCGAAGGAGGCAGGCGAGGGCTCGCTGTCCGGATTTCTACCCGCGTTGACCAACGCAATCTGCGATGCAACCGGGTTGCGGCTCGTCGAGTTGCCGGCTTCGCCCGATCGCGTGCTCGATGCGTTGACGGTGCGACGTCGCGCCGAGCGCCCACGCGCCTTGCCCTCCATCGCGCAGGCAGTGGCCTGACATGGAGCCGATGGCGCCGTTCGAACTGCTGCGACCTCGTTCGCTCGCTGAAGCCGCGGCGCTGCTCGCCGCAACGCCCGGTGCGCGTCCGCTCGCGGGTGGTACCGACCTCGTGCCCAACCTGCGGCACGGCCTCGGCAAGCCGTCTGCGCTCGTCGATCTCTCTGGTATCGCGGAAATTAACATGCTGCGTATTGCGGCCGGTGGCGTGACGCTCGGTGCCGGCGTCACGCTTGCCCGCGTTGCGGCCAGCGTCGAACTGGGACGCGTGTTGCCGACGCTCGTCGCCGCAGCAGTGGCCGTCGCCGGACCCGCTCATCGCACCGCCGCGACGGTGGGCGGCAATCTCTGCCTTGATACGCGCTGCGTCTTCTTTAACCAGAGCGGGTGGTGGCGACATGCCAACAATCATTGCCTGAAGCATGGTGGCGATATTTGCCACGTGGCGCCGCAGGGCCGCCGCTGCCATGCCGCATTTAGCGGTGATCTCGCTCCGGTGTTGCTGGTGCTGGGTGCCGACGTGCTGATAGCAGGAGCGGCAGGTGTGCGGCGGGTGCCACTGGCGGCGCTTTATGCCGATGATGGTGCTGCGCATCTCACGTTGCTATCCGGCGAAATCGTGTGTGCCGTACATGTGCCGCAGCAGCCGGTTGGCGCGCGGTCGGGCTATCGCAAGGCGCGCATCCGTGGCGCCATCGACTTTCCATTGGCCGGTGTGGCGGCACGGATCATCGTTCACGACGGCCGCATGACGGAATTGCGCGTCGCACTGACCGGGACCAACGTGCGTCCATTTTTGCTCGACGGTGTCGACGTCCTTAGCGGACGGCCCTTCGACGAGGAATTTCTTGGCATGCTGGCCAAACTGGTGAGCCGACAGGCAAGTCCGATGCGCACGACGACGATGCCATCCAACTACCGCCGCCAGGTTGCGGCGGCACTGGCCAAGCGGCTGGTCCGCGAACTGGCGACCGGTAACGCCTGTCGTGGGATCGCCACGGCGTCCCCGCCATGACGATCAATGCCGCAGCGCTGCTACTTGACGGGCACGACGCGACTGCGGTCGCGCTGGTCTGCGGCGACGACCAAATGACCTACGGTACGTTGCGTGAGCGCGTCGCTCGCGCTGCCGCGGCGTGGCGCGCCGCGGGCGTCGCGATCGGCGACCGGGTGGCCATTGCATTGCCGGACAACCTTGACTGGGTCGTCGCGTATCTCGGAGTGATCTGGGCGGGTGGTGTCGCGGTCGCGGTCAACCCACGCGTGCCTCCCGATGAGTGGAATACCATCGTCGGTGCGGCGGGCTTCCGCTGCATTCTCGCCGCAACCCCCATCGCAACGCCGCCAGCTTGCAAGGCCCGGATGCTCGCCGTCGACGATTGGCGCGGCCTGGTGGCCGGCGCACCAGCGGTCGCCCCGTGCATGATGGAGGACCATGCTGCCGCCTTCTGGAGCCACTCATCGGGATCCAGCGGGAGTCCGAAGGCCGTGGTACACGCGCACCGGTTCGCCCGGCATGTTGCAGACGTAGCCAGCGACGTGCTCGATGTCCACATCGGGGATCGACTTTTCGCCAGCTCGCGCATGTTTTTTGTCTATCCGTTGGGCAACAGCCTGTTCGCGGGACTCAAGCTCGGCGCGACGATCATCCTCGACCCGCAATGGCCAACTGCTGCCACCGTGGCAGCGACGGTGGCCATTGCAAGACCATCGATTTTCTTCAGTGTGCCGTCGATGTATCGAAGCCTGCTCAGGGACGGGTTTGCAACTGTGTTCGCCCACAACGGGGTGCG
>JBDTTY010000315.1:0-4106 GCA_040007975.1 Betaproteobacteria bacterium
TGACGACTTCACGCGCATTCCGGGTTGGGTCGTCGTGCTGCTGGGCCTGATGACCGCCGCGGCGTGGGTCGTGGATTATGTCGCCGCGGCTGCCGGCGCCAAACGTGTGGGCGCCAGCAAGTACGCGGTCATCGGCGCGATGATCGGTACCGTTGTCGGCATCGTCACCGGCCTGTGGGGCTTGCTGTTCATGCCGCTCGTTGGCGCGGCCATCGGCGAATACATCGCGCAACGCGATCTGCGCCGCGCCGGCAAGGTGGGCATTGCGACCTGGCTGGGAATGCTGCTGGGCACCGCCGTCAAGATCGCCATCGTGTTCACGATGATCGGCATCGCGCTAGTCGCGCTGGTGCTGAATTAATCAGGTTGGGCGGCTTCAAACAATTCCGCCTTCGCGCGATGCCTCAAACACGAATCACGTAGACGAGGCTTCAGCCTCGTTGGGTGAAGGATACGAGGCTGAAGCCTCGTCTACGGCCTCGTCTACACAAGTTCGATCAACCGAGCTTGGCCTTCATGATCGCGTTGACCTGCGCCGGATTGGCCTTGCCCTTCGATGCGGCCATCACCTTGCCTACCAGCGCGTTGAACGCCTTTTCCTTGCCGGCGCGCACTTCGGCGACGATGGCAGGATTGTCCGCGATCACCGTATCGACGATGGCGCCGATCGCGCCTTCGTCTGAAATCTGCCGCAAACCCTTTTTCTCGATGATCGCGTCAACGAAGCCCTGACTTGCAGCGGCGGCCTGACCGGTAAGCGCTACGGCGACATCTGGCGCACGCCACATTTCGTCAAAAACGTCTTTTGCAGCCTTGCCTGAAATCCTACCGTCGACAACGCGCCTGAGCAGCGCAGCCAATTGTGCAGGGGAGACCGGCGCGCTGGCAATGTCGGCATCGGATTTGTGGAGCGCAGCAGCGACTTCGCCAAGTACCCAATTTGCGGCGATCTTTGTCGTTGGCGCGTCGCGCTCCGAATTCAATGCCGCCACAACCGCCATGAAATATTCGGCGAGTTCTCGACTGGCTGTGATCGCGGTGGCGTCCAGTGGCGACAGACCGAACGCCAACTCGATGCGCGCCTTCATCGCCGCCGGCAACTCGGGCAGCTCCGCCTGCACGCGTGCAATCCACGACGGCGCAATCGTCAGCGGCGGCAAATCCGGGTCGGGGAAGTAGCGATAGTCCTGCGCATCTTCCTTGCTGCGCATCGAGCGTGTTTCGCGCTTGTCGGGATCGTACAGACGCGTTTCCTGCACGACGCGGCCACCCTCCTCGATCAGCTCGATCTGCCGATGCACTTCGAACTCGATCGCTTCGTGCATGAAGCGGAAGCTGTTGAGATTCTTGATCTCACAGCGCGTCCCCAGCGGCGCGCCGACATGGCGCACCGATACGTTGGCATCGCAGCGGAAGCTGCCTTCCTGCATGTTGCCGTCGCAGATGCCGATCCAGCGCACCAGGCCGTGCAATGCCTTGGCGTATGCGACGGCCTCGTCAGCACTGCGCAGATCAGGTTCGGTGACGATCTCCAGCAGCGGCGTACCCGCGCGATTGAGATCGATGCCCGACATCCCATGAAAATCCTCGTGCAGCGACTTGCCGGCATCTTCTTCGAGATGGGCGCGCGTCAACTGCACTTCAAATTCGCCGCGCGTTGGCGACACGATCGCCACCCGACCACCCACCACGACCGGGATTTCGTACTGCGAAATCTGATAGCCCTTGGGCAGATCTGGATAGAAATAATTTTTGCGCGCAAACACGCTACGCGGATTGATCGTGCCGTTGACGGCGAGACCAAAGCGGATCGCACGCTCGACCGCGCCACGATTCAGCACCGGCAACACGCCCGGCAACGCGATGTCCACGGCGGAGGCCTGCGTGTTGGGCGCAGCGCCAAACGCGGTCGACGCGCCCGAGAAAATTTTCGACTCGGTGGAGAGCTGCGCATGCGTCTCCAGACCGATCACCACTTCCCACACCGCGCTCATGACTCGATCACCGCGGGCGCGCGCTCATGCCAGTCCGTGGCCTGCTGGAATCGATGCGCGACATTGAGAAGCTTCGCTTCCGCAAAATAGTTGGCCTGAATCTGCATCCCGATGGGCAGGCCGCGACGATCAAAACCTACGGGGATCGACATGGCCGGCGCGCCGGTCAGGTTGGCCGCAATCGTGAAGATGTCATTGAGATACATCTGCACCGGGTCGTCGGCCTTGTCACCGATCTTGAAGGCAGGCGATGGCGCGGTGGGACCCATGATCATGTCGCACTGCGCGTAGGCGCGCGTGAAATCATCCGCGATCAGGCGCCGCACCTGCTGCGCCTTTAAGTAATACGCGTCGTAATAGCCGTGCGACAGCACATACGTGCCGGTGAGAATGCGGCGCTTGACCTCGGCGCCAAAACCCTCGGCGCGCGACTTCTTGTACATGTCGAGCAGGTCGGTATACGCCGCCGCACGATGGCCGTAGCGCACGCCATCAAAGCGCGACAGATTGGAGGAGGCTTCCGCCGGCGCGATCACGTAATACACCGGCACCGACAACTTGACGTTGGGCAGGTTGATGTCGACCGTCGTGGCGCCAAGCTTGCGGTATTCGGCCAGCGCCGCGTCGACCGCGGACGCCACATCAGGGTCAACGCCGCTGCCGAAATATTCGCGCGGCAAGCCGATGCGCAGTCCGGCCAACGGCTGCGCCAGATCGCGTGTGTAATCTTCGCGCGGGCGATCGATCGATGTGGAGTCGCGTGGATCGTGCCCCGCCATCGCGTTCAAGATCAGCCCGCAGTCTTCCGCAGTGCGCGCAAACATGCCAGGCGTATCTAGGCTGGACGCAAAAGCGATCAAACCGTAGCGCGAGCACACGCCGTACGTGGGCTTCAAGCCGCAGATGCCCGTCAGCGACGCGGGTTGGCGAATCGAACCACCGGTGTCGGTGCCCGTGGTGGCGGGAATGAGTCGCGCCGCCACCGCGGCGGCGGATCCGCCCGAGCTGCCACCGGGGACATACTCGACATTCCACGGATTCTTGACCGGACCGAAGTGCGAGGTTTCGTTGGACGAGCCCATCGCAAATTCGTCCATGTTGGTCTTGCCGACCAGCACCGTGCCTGCGTTCTTGAGGCCCGCGACGACATGCGCGTCGTACGGCGCAGTGAAGTTGGACAACATCTTCGAGCTGCACGTGGTGCGCAGTCCGGCAGTCATCATCACGTCCTTGTGCGCGATGGGCACGCCCGCCAGCGGCGGCGGGTTGTCCTGAGCGAGCATCGCGTCGGCGATGCGGGCCTGCGCCAGCGCGCCTTCGCGGTCGATCGTGACAAACGCATTCAATACCGGCTGAGCGGTCTCGACGCGATACAGAAGTGCTTCGGTGAGTTCGACGCTGGACATCTTGCGCGCGCGCAATGCGGCGGCAAGGCCGGCCACGGTCGTGGTGATGACTTCGGACATCGCTACTCCACCACGCGCGGCACGAGGTACAAGCCGTCCTCGACGGCAGGCGCCACGCGCTGGAACAGCGCACGTTGATCGGTCGCAGTAACCGCGTCGTCACGCAGCGGCAACATCACGTCCTGCGCATGCGCCATCGGGACGATGCCGGTCGTGTCGACCGCCTGTAGCTCGTTGATCATCGCAAAGATGGCCACGAGCTTGTGGTGGACCTCCTGGGCGGCAACGGCATCGATCTCGATGCGCGCCAGATGGGCGATGCGGTGAACGTCGTCGAGGGTCAGGGCCATGGCACGGGGCCGAACAGGTCGGCCAAGCAAACGGTCCCGTACTTGCAGCCGGGACCGGGGGTTACGGGAAGGTGGGGCGGGCGGCCACTGCCGCAGAACGCAAGATGGTAAAAAACCGCGCCAAATCAGTGCTGAAGGTCAGGTGCGATGCTATCATAATCGACAATCTTTTGAGCACCCGCGACTCGATGCCGCGGGACACGCCCCACCTCGGTGCTGCGCCATGGCGCAGCACCCATCTGTCAGGTTTTCTGCATTCATGTTCGAATTCTTCAAAGGTTATTTCGGCAGCGATCTCGCAATCGACCTCGGCACCGCCAACACGCTGATCTACGTGCGTGGCAAAGGCATCGTGC
>JBDTTY010000316.1:0-4088 GCA_040007975.1 Betaproteobacteria bacterium
CGCGCCATCGAAAACTTTGATCTGCGTGGCTACGATCTGGTGCTTTCAAGCTCGCATGCCGTCGCCAAAGGTGTGCGGACCACGGCCGCGCAATTGCATATCTGCTACTGCCACACACCAATGCGCTACGCGTGGGACCTGCGCGAGGAATATCTCGGCCCGCGTGGACTGTCCACCGGCTGGCGCGGCGCCATTGCACATCGCATGCTCGATCGACTGCGCGAATGGGATCGTGCGTCAAGTTCGCGGGTCAATCACTTCATCGCCAATTCTGCCTTCGTCCGCGCTCGCATCGCGCGTGCCTATGGTCGCGAGGCCACCGTGATTCACCCGCCCGTCGATACGGGCTACTTTGTCCCGTCAGGTACCGCGCGTTTCACACCTGCTTACTACTTCACGGCATCGCGCCATGTTCCCTACAAGCGTATCGACTTGATCGCTGCCGCGTTTGGGGCGCTGCCACAGCACCGGTTGATCGTGGCTGGCACGGGTCCGGAAACGGCCCGCATCCGCGCGGTCGCGGGCTCCAACGTGGAATTTGTCGGCGAAGTACCGCGCACGCGCCTGTTGGAACTGATGCAGGGCGCCCGCGCCTTCGTCTTTGCTGCTGAAGAGGATTTTGGCATCGTACCGGTCGAGGCTCAGGCGTGCGGCACCCCCGTAATCGCCTTGCGTCGAGGTGGTGCGGTCGAAACAGTCAACGATCAAGCTGGCCATGCCACCGGCCTCTTCTTCGACGAGCAGTCAGTACGCTCGATCGTCGATGCCATCAACCGCTTCGAAGCACTGACGCCCCCCTTGTCGGCGCAGGACTGTCGAAGCAACGCGCTGCGATTCTCCACCGGCAACTTCCACGATCAGTACACGGCGTTCGTCGAGGCGAGGTGGCACGAATTTGCCGCCGGCAGGGGATAATGCGGGACCATGCCCCGCAGCGTCCTCAAGCCGCACGCCTCCCTTTTCGCCGCCGGACTTCGTTTCTGCGATCCGCTGCTATCGGTGGCGGTCGGCATCATCGCGTACCGAACCTATCTGGGATCGTTCGCACCGCCGGAGCAATATCTGCTGTTCCTTGCGGTCGGTGCCCTCGGCATTGCAGCCGTGTTCCCCATGCTCAGGCTTTACGAACCGCAGCGCGGCGCGGGTATCGCCGAGGAATTGCGACGGTTGGTATTTGCGTGGTTGCTGATCGCCGCCTTGGTTGGGGGGGCCATTTTTGCGACGAAGACCGGCATCGGATTTTCCCGGGTCTGGGTTGGCACGTGGCTCCTCGGCGGCTTTCTCGCTACTACGATGCTGCGCGTTTCGGTACGTGTGGGCCTGCGCATACTGCGCCGGCGCGGACTCAACCAGCGCCACATTGCAGTGGTCGGCGCCGGCAGTCTTGGCCGTCGTGTCGCCGAACGCCTGGCCCTGGCCCCTTGGGCTGGCCTGCGCGTCCATGCGTTCTACGATGACGTACCGGATGCCGCGTTAACCGTGCGCGTGCCGGTGCATCCCATCGAAGGCCGTCTGGCTGAGGACGTCGCCGCCGGCAATGTCGATCAAGTGTGGATTGCCTTGCCGCTTCGCGCTGACGCGCGCATTCGCGAAATACTTGCAATGACTCGCGATCACCCGGTCGAGGTTCGCTTCGTCCCCGACATATACGGCTTCCACCTGCTCAATCATTCCGTCACCGAGGTCGCGGGCCTGCCCGTCATCTCGCTGACCGAAACCCCGATGGCCGGGGTCAATCGCATCGTCAAGGCATTTGAGGACTACACGCTGGCCACGCTGTTTCTGGTGTTCGCCTCGCCAGTGATGCTGCTGATCGCCATCGGGGTCAAGCTATCGTCGCCGGGCCCGGTGTTCTATCGACAGCAGCGCGTCACGTGGAACGGCGAAAATTTCGATATGCTCAAGTTTCGCACGATGCCGATCAATGCCGAGGCGGTCAGCGGTCCGGTGTGGAGCAAGCATGGGGAGCGACGCGCGACTCCATTTGGCGCATTTCTGCGCCGCACCAGTCTTGACGAATTGCCGCAGTTCATCAACGTGCTCGCGGGCGAGATGTCGCTGGTCGGACCGCGGCCGGAGCGTCCCGAGTTCGTCGAAAAGTTTCGCCAGCAGATTCCGGGCTACATGCAAAAGCACTTGGTAAAGGCGGGCATCTCGGGTTGGGCGCAGGTCAACGACCTGCGTGGCGACAGTGATCTCGAGCAGCGGATACAATACGACCTCTATTACATCGACAACTGGTCGGTGTGGTTTGATCTGCGTATTCTGGTACTCACCCTTTGGCACATCCTGAAGAGCCACAACGCGCGATGACGCCGGCGGCCGAGTCCGCTGTTGCAACGCCGACACCGGTGCCTGGCGTGGCCCTAGCGGCATCGCCGCGCGTGCGCACGGCATTGTGGTTTTTTGCCGCGGCCTTCGTGCTGTGCACCTTGGCCTACCTTGCGTTGAATGTTCCGGGCGCATGGTTTCCCTCTGCATCATCCAAAACATTCAGCGCACGCGATTTCGCTTTGACCCGCGGCACCGGTTTGCCCGAACCCGGCGCGCTGGTCGTGACGGGGGTCGACGAATCCGGAACGGCACTCATCACGGCCAACTCCGAACTGCGCTCCAGTGACTATCCGTTGATCGTTTGGAACGGATCAGGGTTTTCGGATCTTGCGGAGGTACGCTTTTTGTGGCGCTCCGACTACGCGCCCGGCAAACTCAATACGGCACTATTGCGCGTTTCGGCAGGACGCCTGTTGCCGATCGAAATGGCGAAAAATCCAGCGTGGGTCGGCAAGATCACCGGCGTTGCATTGGCCGTTCGCGGACCGCTGGCGGCGCCCGTGCGAATTTCCGGCATGACCGCCAAATCAGCCGGCGTCCGCGAGATTGCCAGCGATCGAATCGGCGAATGGCTGACCTTCGAGCGCTGGTCGGGATCGTCGATTAACACACTCACCGGGGGCGCGGAAGTGCAGGAACTGCCGTTGGCGCTGGTGCTGACCTGCGCCGCCATCCTCGCCGCTGGCGCCTGGACGGCATTGGCTTGGCGTCGACGGCGCATGCAAGCATTGCCGATCGTGGTGGCAATGTTGTTCGTCATCGCATGGTTTGCACTTGACGCGCTATGGACGTTGAATCTCGCGCGCCAGGTCGCTGAAACCCGGGCGCAGTTTGGCGGCAAGGATTGGCGTGAACAGCATCTCGCCGCCGATGACGGCGCATTGTTCGGCTTCATCGAACGGGTGCGGGCAAAGCTGCCAGCGCCCCCGGCACGCGTGTTCATCGTCGCGGATTCCACATATTTTCGCGGTCGCGGTGCCTATCATCTCTATCCGCACAACGTGTTTTTCGACCCTTCCAACAACACGCTACCGCTGGCGACGTCGTTGCATCCGGGTGATTTTCTCGTGGTCTACCAGCGCCGCGGGCTGCAATACAATGCCGAAGAAAAGCGGCTGCGCTGGGATGGCAGTCCCGCGATCGCCGCTGAGGCATTGCTGGTGGAGCCCGGCGCGGCGCTCTTCAAGATCCTGTGACCATGAGCAGCCTGCTTCTCATCCCCGGACTCGCGTTGCCGTGGTTGTTGGGCATCGTCGTCCTGCTGGCATGGCGTTCGCCGCAGCGCCCGCTGACGGCGCCGGGCGAGTTGGCGTGGATCGCCGGTGCCGGCTATCTCACCGGTGCGTTCCTGTTGACGCTATGGATGCGCGCGTTGTCGCTGGTTGGTGTGAAATTCAGCTTGCTGGCGGTCGGCGGTCCATTGTTGGTGGCAACGATCGTATTGGGCGTCTTGATTGCGCGCGGCACCACGGCGTCGACACGCGACCTGCGCGCGGCACTTCGCAACGACTGGGTCATGCCTCAACTCAGCCCGACGAGCCGAATGGTTTGGTGGCTGCTGATTGCGTGGCTCGCCTTGCGCTTCACCTTGCTTGGCGTCGAAATCATGTCCCGCCCGCTGTATCCTTGGGACGCGTGGATCCAATGGGCAACGAAGGCTCGCGTGTGGTATGAACTTGGCACCATTGTGCCGTTCGCGCGCATCAACGAATGGCTGGCCGCCAACGGCACCGCGTGGTTCGATGCGTCACCGG
>JBDTTY010000317.1:0-4076 GCA_040007975.1 Betaproteobacteria bacterium
AGATGACGACGGTGGTCAAAGACGACGAAGGCGAGGAATTCAGTACGCTCGATGTGGTCACGGGAGCCACGCGCGTCGAGTGGGTCACCGCGGGTCGCCTGTCGCTGCAGATCGTCAAGCGCGAGGATGGCAAGATCGTCGTACGCGCCGCCGACCGCGAGTCGCCGCGTCGCACGACTTTCGCGGGACGCCAGTGGTATGAGCCCAACGTGAATTACAAGGTGCCCGCCCGCTTCGTGCCGCATGCCGACGGCGCAACGATTCCCATTGCCAACGTTCGCGGGGAAATCAGCTACGAAAAAGTCGCCGGCACGCTCGAATTTGTGTTGAATGGACAAAAGACGACGCTTGATGCGTTGGACGATGAAGGTAACCTGTTCATCATCTTCCGCGACGCCACCAGCGAATCGACCACCTATCCGCCCGGCCGCTTTTTGTTCATCGAAAAGCCCAAGGACGGCCAATGGGTCGTCGACCTCAATCGCGCGTACAACCCGCCGTGCGCATTTTCCGCATACACGACGTGCCCGCTGCCGCCCCCACAAAACTGGCTGAAGGCGCCGGTGGCCGCTGGTGAGCGTTACATCGGGCGGAAGTCGTAACGGGGCCCTTCGTCCAATGCATGGTTCGAATAAACCGCGCCATCTGCAATCTCGGTCGACGCCAGGCGGAACCGTTCGAGGCTTGCCGGTAACCGGAAGCAACGCACCCGAGGGGAGAGAACGATGACGTGCCAAATGTTCCGCGTGCTGCCGTTTGCCACCGCGCTGTTGCTGGCAGCGTGTTCGCACATCGCCTCCCAGGAGGCGAAACCGCCCAAGCAATGTACCAACGCGGGGCCGTGCGCGATCGAGATCGTCGTGGACGCCAACAACTGCAATAACAGCACCGTCAATTTCCCCGAAGTTCACTTCCCGCAGAGGGTTAACGGCAAGCCGAACGAAAGAATCCTGGTCGAGTGGACGATTCTGCAAAAGGACGCCTACGGATTTTGTCCCCAGTCCATCGTAGGCGATGGCGTCTACCTGAAAGGCAGTGACACGTACAATCAGTTCGAATTCAAGGGCTTCGGAAATGGCTCCGGCAATGCCCCATGCAACCGGAAGACAGTGAAACTGGAAGCCCAGAACACGGTGTCGGGGCAGAAATATGAATACAAGATCCAGTTTCACACGCAAGACGGCACCAAGTCTTGCCTCATCGACCCGGTGATGTTCAACGATTGAGCGCCCGCGACGGCGCATGACGGGAAGCGATCACCGGCGCCCGCCAATGCAGCACCGAATGGGGGCGCGGTCGTCGACTCATGGTTCCGGTCCCGATACGGCAAGCCACGCCCGAACCTCGGCCAGCGCTTCGGCCAGTCCCATGGATTGACGGCTTTGCGCGATTGTGTCGAACGTGCCGGGCGAAAGTTGCGCACGTGCGCCCTCCATCAGCGGCACCAGAAATGCGTCGTCGCCCGCTGATCGCTGCAGCCCCGTTCGTGTGATCTGGCCCTGTGCCGCGCCAAAGAACCGCGCGGCATCTTCTGGTCTGCCGCTGTCGGCCGCAAAACCGGCGCAGACCTCGACCACGCTCTGACCCACCGGTTGCGACCCGATCTGCTCCGCCATGGACAGCGCGTCGCCGAGAAAGTGCAGCGCACGATCACGGTGGTGAAGGCCCACTTCGACCATTGCCAGGTTGAGTAACGCCAGCGCGACATTCTCGTGATCCTCGAGTTCACGCATCAACGCAAGCACGCGATCGAGCAGTGGCAGAGCCGCATCCCATTCATGTTCGAGCTGATGCAACTGCGCTCGATTGTTGAGCGCCGTCGCAATTTCCCGCTTGTTGCCCATCTGCTGCGTGAGCAGGATCGCGGTGTCGTAGCATGTCCGGGATCCGGCAAGATCACCCATTGCGGACAGCACCATGCCCAGTGGCTGCAGCACCGCGGCTGCGCGCTGCTCATCGCCGATTTCCTGCGCAATCGCGAGACTCTCCTCGAGTCGACGGCGCGCCTCGTCGAACTGCCCGGCCACGTAGGTCAATTGCCCGCTGCTGAACAGACCCCGGCTGCGGGCCGCATCGCGCACGCGTGTCCCCGGATGCGCCAACGCCGCATCGATGACCTGCTGGCCCAACCACACCAGTCCGCGGCGCAAAAAGTAATTCTTCATCGCCACAGCGAGCTGCAATCCCGCCGGACCTCCCAACTCGTCGTCGCTGCTCCATGCGTGGGCGGCAAGCAGGTTCTCACGCTCGACGTCAAGCCGCAGCAGCCATTTCACCTGCTGCGGGCCAAGCAATTCGGGGCGCGCCTGCTCAGCGAGGTCGGCAAAATGGGCAAGGTGACGCCTTCTCGTGTCGGGCAACTCGCCCGATTGCTCAAGCTTTTCGTCAGCGTATTGCCGTACGGTTTCGAGGAGTCGATAACGCCCGGTTTCCGAATCGAATGATGCCAACGACTTGTCGATTAGCCCGGGCAGCAGGTCGAACACGTCTGCATGCGCAATCGTGCCTGCCGCGCAAACGAATTCCGCGGCGTCAATGGTCCAACCGCCGGCGAACGCCGCAAGCCGGCGAAGCATCGCCTGTTCCTGATCCGTCAGGAGGTCGTGGCTCCAGTCAATCAGCGCGCGCAACGTCTGCTGTCGGGGCAGCGCAGTTCGATCTCCGCCGGCCAGCAGCCGGAACAGGTCGCCAAGTCGCGATGCCATCGCATCAATGGACAGTCCTCGCAGCCGCGCTGCCGCTAGCTCAATCGCGAGCGGAATGCCGTCGAGGCGGCGACAGATATCGACGACGGGCCCCGCATTGCGAGCAGTGAGCCGGAACGACGGCTGAACTGCGTTAGCTCGATCGATAAAGAGTCGTACGGCCTCGTTCTGTGTCAATGCCGGCAGATCGACGCTGCCTCGTGCGTCGGGTACCCGGAGCGGCAGCATCGGATAGGTGGTTTCGCCGCGTACCCGCAGGCTTTCGCGACTGGTCGCAAGCATTCTGATCTTCGGGCCCGCATGCAGGAGCTGCATCGTTATCTGTGCACATGCTTCCAGCAGATGTTCGCAGTTATCGAGGATGATGAGCAGGTTGCGGTCCCGTACGAACCGCAGCAAGGCCTCGGATTCTGGTCGACCGGCCTCTTCCTTGACCCCAAGTGCCGCGGCAACCGACTGCGCAACCAGCCGCGGATCGGTGATCGACGCGAGCTCGACAAGCCAGACGCCGTCGGGGTAGTCCGATAGTGCGTCGCCAGCCACCTGCAATGAAAGGCGCGTTTTGCCGAGTCCGCCGGTACCGCACAGCGTGAGCAGACGATGCGCGCGCAGCAGTTCGCGCACTTCGATCACCTCGTTTTCACGGCCAACAAACGTTGTCAGCTGCTGCGGCAGGTTGTTGGGAGTTGACTCAAGCGAACGCAGCGCCGGAAACTCGTTGCGCAATGCCGGATGTACCGCCTGAAAGATTTGTTCCGGCCCCGACAGATCGCGCAATCGAACCGTGCCAAGATCGCGCAAAGTCAATTCAACCGGCAGGCGGTCGCCAACGATTTCCGCCATCGCGCGTGACACCAGCGTCTGGCCGCCGTGCGCGATTGCCATGATTCGCGCTGCGCGATTGACGGTGCTGCCAAAATAATCGTTTTCGCGTCGTTCGATCGCGCCAACGTGAAGCCCGCAACGGATGCGCAGTGGGACGCCAGCGGTTACGTGCGGGTCCTGCAATTGAAGCTGCAGCGCCATTGCAGCCACTAGCGCATCGAGCGGATCGGCGAAAGCGGCATGCAACCCATCGCCGGTCGATTTGACGAAGATGCCGCGATGCGCTGCGACCGTCGTGCGACCGAGACTATCGTGGACCGCGAGCGCCTCGCGCATCCGCTCGGGCTCCAGTTCCCAGAGCCGGGTACTGCCCTCGATATCGGTGAAAAGGAAGGTGGTGAGGATGGGAGGGTCCTGCACGCCGGATCCTGCGTGGCTGCGATCGAATCATCACTCTACGGTAGGTCGCTTCCGGCGACCAGAAAAACGTGGCTGTCCATATAGGCGAGGCTTGCGCCTCGCGCCATTCGAAGCGAGGCGCAAGCC
>JBDTTY010000318.1:0-4015 GCA_040007975.1 Betaproteobacteria bacterium
TTGATCCATTCGGTACTGTGGGCGGTGGCACTCAATACGCATTCGGGCTTTCGCTCGGTCTCGACCACGCTGCGCATGGTCGGTCGCAACTACGGGCTGACCGGTCTGCGCTATGTGCGCAGCATTTTGATTCCGGCGGCGTTTCCCAGCATCCTCACGGGACTCAAGATCGGCTGGGCTTTTGCCTGGCGCACGCTGATCGCCGCTGAACTGGTCTTTGGCGTGTCGTCCGGATCGGGTGGCCTTGGCTGGTTTATCTACGAGAACAAGAATCAGCTGGAGATTCCGAGTGTTTTTGCCGGACTGTTCACGGTGATCCTGATCGGGCTGTTCGTCGAGAATGTGATTTTTCGCACTATCGAAATGCGCACGGTGCGCAAATGGGGCATGCAATCATGAAACCGCATCTTCCGCGGCACGATTTTCCGCGATTTCATCTGGCCTTCCCGGTAACCGACCTCGACGGCGCGCGCGCCTTCTATGGCACGTTTCTGGAATGCGCGGAGGGGCGCAGTTCGCCTGACTGGGTGGACTTCGATTTCTTCGGTCACCAAATCGTCGCGCACAAGGTCGCCGCGGGTGGCATGAGTGATGCCACCAGCCTCGTCGACGGCGACAACGTACCCGTGCGCCACTTTGGCGTCGTGTTGTCGCTGCCGGAATGGGAAGCACTGGCCGCCCGATTCACGGCCGCGGCGATTACGTTCGTGATTGAGCCGCATGTCCGATTTCGGGGTCAACCGGGTGAACAGGCAACGATGTTTTTTCTCGACCCCTTCGGCAATGCACTGGAATTCAAGGCCTTCGCCAATCCCGATCAGCTTTTTGCCACCTAAGTGGCAACGGCGTTGCAGCGAGGCGCTAACCAAGTTCGACAACACCAACGCACGAGAAGCAATGCGAATCATCATCTGTGAATTCATGGACGACGCGGCTGTGGCGACTCTCGCCGCGCGGTTCGATGTCGTGTACGACAAGGGTCTGGTCGACCGACGCGATGCGTTAAAGGCAGCCTTGGTCGGTGCGGACGCACTGATCGTGCGCAATCGAACGCAGGTCAATGCCGACCTCCTGGCGGCTGCCGCGCAGCTTCGCGTGGTCGGACGCCTTGGCGTCGGGCTCGACAACATCGATATGGCGGCCTGCGCGGCACGTGGTGTCAACGTGATTCCTGCCACCGGCGCCAATGCGCTGGCGGTGGCCGAATACGTGATCGGCACGGCGATGCTGCTGCTGCGCACGGCCTATCGGTCGACCGATGCGGTCGGCGCCGGTCAATGGCCGCGAGGCGCGCTTTCGGAAGGTCGCGAGATCGCGGGCAAGACGCTGGGGCTCATCGGCTTCGGCGGCATCGGTCGCCTCACGGCCAAGCTTGGCCGCGGGCTTGGCATGCGCGTGATTGCGTTTGACCCGCAGTTGCCGGCATCGTCACCGCTGTGGGGCGAGAACGGTACGCTGTGTGTCACGCTGGATGCCGCGATCGCGCAGGCGGACGTGTTGTCATTGCATGTGCCACTGACGTCCGAAACCCGCAATCTGGTCGGGTCGGCCCAGTTGGCGCGGATGAAGTCCGATGCGTTGCTGATCAATACGGCGCGCGGCGGCGTCGTCGACGAAGCGGCGGTGGCGGCTTCGCTGCGCGCCGGCACTTTGGGCGGCGCCGCGCTCGATGTCTATGCGGCCGAGCCGCTGGCGGGCGGTTCACCACTGGCCGATTGCCCCAACTTGCTGCTGACTCCGCACATTGCAGGCGTGACGCGTGAATCGAATGTTCGCGTGTCGTTGATGATCGCGGACGCCGTGGCCAATGCGCTGCATACGCACTGACGGAGACATCGATGCCCCGCTTTTCTTCTGACGCGTTGCGCGATTTTGCGATCCGCGCGTTGCGGTCTGCTGGCGCCGGTGACGCGATGGCCGCGACGACCGCGGCCGCTTTGGTCGATGCCGAGTTGCAAGGGTTGCCGTCACATGGCATGTCGCGCATTCCTCAGTACACGACGCACCTGCGCAACGGTCGTGCCGATGGTGCGGCGGTGCCCAGCGTGGCGCGCAGCAAGGGCGCGGCGGTACTAATCGACGCGCATTCCGGGCTTGCGTTTCCGGCCTGTGCGTTGGCGGTTCATGAAGCGGTGACACGTGCTCGTGATTTGGGCGTCGCGTTTGCCGGCGTGACCAACAGTCACCATTTCGGTGTGGCGGCGTGGCATCTGCTGCCTGTTGCGAAGGCCGGAATGGTGGGATTGGCCTTCGGCAATTCGCCGGCCGCGATGTCGGCCGCGGGCGGCAAACGGCCATTGTTCGGCACCAATCCGATTGCGGCAATATTTCCACGCCGCGACGGCGCGCCGCTGGTTGTCGATCTGTCACTGTCCGAAGTGGCGCGCGGCAAGTTGATGATCGCGGCGAAGGAAGGCAAGCCGATTCCGCTTGGCTGGGCGCTGGATGCGCAAGGGCAGCCCACGACCGACCCCAAGGCGGGACTCGAGGGCTCGATGCTTCCGTTGGGTGGCGCCAAAGGCGCGATGCTCGCGTTGATCGTCGAATTGCTGGCCTGTGCATTGACCGGCGCCGCGATGGGCTTTGAAGCGGATTCGTTTTTTGTCGATGCCGGCAACAAGCCGCGAATCGGGCAGGCGTTTTTGGTGATCGATCCGGGGGCTCTGGCCGGGCAGGCGGCGTACCTCGATCGCGTCGAGACATTGATCACCGCGATGCTGGCCGATGAGGGCGTGCGGCTGCCGGGTTACCGTCGCAATGCGCTCGCGGCGAAGGCGGCAACCGATGGAGTCGAGATCCCGCAGGCCTTGGCGGATACGCTGCAGCGGCTGGCGACCTCGACGTAGGCGAGGCTTCAGCCTCGCATGGCCGTTCGAGCGAGGCTAAAGCCTCGCCTACGGGGATGTGGACGATCGCGCGAGGCTGAAGCCTCGCCTACGGGGGTCTGCTACCCGTGCGTCAGTGCAATCGCTTCGCGCAACGGATTGAAGATGCCGGGGGTGGCGGCGATCACTTCGTTGGTGCGCAGAAAATCGGTGCCGCCGGCGAAATCGCCGACGCGGCCACCCGCCTCGCGCACCAGCAGCGCGCCGGCAGCGACGTCCCACGGTTGCAGGCTCATCACCCAGAAGCCGTCGAGACGACCCGCTGCGAGATAGGCCAAGTCGAGCGCGCATGCACCAGCGCGGCGGATGCCCGCGCACCGCCCGATCAACGCGTTGAAAAGTGGCAGATATGCGGCAAGCCGCGGACTTTCGCGCGTGGGGAATACGGTGCCCACCAGCGCCTGGTCGAGGTCGAGGCACGCCGACACGCGCAATTGATTGCCATTGCAAAACGCACCTTTGCCTTTTGCTGCCGTGAAGAGTTCGTTGTGCACGGGATCGAATACGACGGCGTGCGTGATCTCGGTGCCGCGCGCCAGCGCGATTGAAATCGCGTAATACGGAAAGCCGTGGATGAAATTGGCGGTGCCGTCGATCGGGTCGACGATCCATTTGTAGCCGCCACCATCGCGGGCGCCTTCGATGAATCCCGACTCCTCGCCCAGAATCGCGTGGTCGGGAAACGCGGCACGCAACGTCGCGACGATGGCATCTTCGGCCTCGATGTCCGCCGCCGACACGATGTCTCCGTGCTGCTTGGAAAAGGTCGGCAGCCGCTTCAAGTCGAGCGCCGCATCCGCAATCACGCTGGCCGCGGCTTGGGCGGCGCGGATGGCAACCGACAACACCGGGTCATGCGTTGCGGTCATGGCTTTGGCGTTCCCAGTGCTTCCTGCTCCATGCGCAAATAGGTTCCCCACGCATTGATTCGATTGGCTTGGGTGAACGCCGGCAGTTCCTTGAAGCGCGACCAATCGGCTTTGGCGTAGGCCTCGTCGAACGGCTCGAGTTCGGCCACCGCGCGCCCGAACGTTTGCCGCAGGTACAGCAGGTAGTCACGCGTGAGGACGAGATCGCGCCGCACGTCCCTGGAGGCAGGACCGTGGCCAGGGATCACCACCAAAGGATCC
>JBDTTY010000319.1:0-3998 GCA_040007975.1 Betaproteobacteria bacterium
AGATCTACGAATCGGTTATCCGCAAGGAACGCCGCGGCGACTATCTGGGCGGTACTGTGCAGGTCATCCCGCACATCACCGACGAGATCAAGAGCTGGATTCTGGCCGGGGCCGGCGATGCCGAAGTGGCACTGGTCGAAGTCGGCGGCACGGTGGGTGACATCGAATCGTTGCCGTTTCTCGAAGCCATTCGGCAACTGGGCATTCAGCTTGGCCGCGACAACGTCTGCTATATCCATCTGACGCTGGTGCCGTATATCCCGTCGGCGGGCGAGATGAAGACCAAACCCACACAGCACTCGGTCAAGGAACTGCGCGAGATCGGCATTCAACCCGACGTTGTGCTGTGCCGCGCCGATCGCCCGGTGTCGGAAGGCGATCGCCGCAAGATTGCGCTCTTCACCAACGTGCCCGCCGAAGCGGTCATTCCGGCGCTCGACGCCGATTCGATCTACAAGATTCCCGGCATGCTGCATGCGGAGGGCCTCGACGTCATCGTCTGCAAGAAGCTTCTGCTCGACGTGCCGCCGGCCGATCTCACGATCTGGACCAATCTGATTGATGCGCTCGAACATCCGCAGCACGAGGTCCACATCGCGATGGTCGGCAAATATGTCGATCTCACGGAATCCTACAAGTCGCTGTCCGAAGCATTGACGCACGCCGGTATTTACACGCAATCCAAAGTCGTCATCCATTACGTCGACTCCGAGGTCCTTGAAGCCGAAGGCACCGCATCGCTACAGGGCATGCATGCCATTCTTGTCCCCGGCGGATTCGGCAAACGTGGCGTGGAAGGCAAGCTCGCCGCCGTGCGTTTCGCCCGCGAGAGTCGCGTGCCCTATCTCGGCATTTGCCTCGGCATGCAGCTCGCTGTCATTGAATCCGCGCGCAACAAGGCGGGACTTGCTCATGCCAACAGCACGGAATTTGACGCCGGCACACCGCATCCCGTGGTGGCGCTGATCACCGAGTGGCAAAACCGCGACGGCTCGATCGAAACGCGCACAGAAACTTCGGACCTGGGAGGCACAATGCGTCTGGGCGCGCAACCGTGTGAGGTCGTGCCTGGTTCGCTGGCCCATCGGATCTATGGCAGCACCACGGTGGCGGAACGTCATCGGCACCGCTATGAGGTCAACAACCACTACCTGGCCCGCATCGAGGCCTCGGGATTAAGCGTCGGCGCATTTGCCAAGAGCGATAGCGCCGGCGATCTGGTCGAGATGGTCGAGCTCCCGGGGCACCCATGGTTTTTCGGCTGCCAGTTTCATCCGGAATTCACGTCCAATCCGCGACGCGGGCATCCGTTGTTCATCAGCTTCGTCAGGGCGGCATTGCAGCACCAGCAACAGCACGCGCGTGGGGATGTCTCCGATGCCGTCGCCAAGCTGGTGGCGTCGGTGTAATCGGCGCACGATGCGCGGCATCAGGCGATGAAACTCTGCGGCTACGACGTCAGCCTCGACCGGCGATTCTTTCTGATTGCGGGACCGTGCGTGGTGGAGTCACGGCAGTTGCAAGTGGATGTCGCGGGCGAGTTGAAAGCCATGTGTGCCGATCTAGGCATTCCATTCATCTTCAAGTCCTCCTACGACAAGGCCAACCGTAGTTCGCATGCGTCGTTTCGAGGTCCCGGCATGGCCGAGGGCTTGCGCATCCTCGACGACGTTCGCCGCCAGGTCGCAGTTCCCGTGTTGACGGATGTGCACACCGTGGCCGAGATCAACGAAGTGGCCAGTGTCGTCGATGTGATGCAGACGCCCGCGTTCCTGTGCCGGCAAACCGATTTCATTCAAGCGGTAGCGGCGGCGGGCAAACCGGTCAACATCAAGAAAGGCCAATTTCTGGCCCCCGAGGACATGCTGCAAGTCGTCGCCAAGGCGCGTGCCGCCAGTGGCGCCGACAACATCATGGTGTGTGAACGCGGCGCGTCGTTCGGCTATCACAATCTCGTCTCCGACATGCGCGCACTGGCCATCATGCGTGCCACCGGTTGTCCGGTCGTGTTCGACGCCACACACTCGGTACAGTTGCCAGGCGGCATGGGCACGTCGTCCGGCGGCCAGCGGGAATTTGTGCCCGTGCTGGCCCGTGCGGCAGTCGGCGCGGGAGTTTCAGGCTTGTTCATGGAAACGCACCCGAAGCCCGAAGAAGCGTTGTCGGACGGCCCCAATGCCTGGCCGCTTCGCCAGATGCGCGCGCTGCTCACCACGTTGGTTGAGCTCGACGCGGCGGTGAAGCGCAGCGACTTTCCCGAAACCGCACTGATGACAATGGCACCGCAACTCCCCTGAAAGGAAATCACGCTTTGTTCGTTCATCTCGTATTGATCAAATGGAAGTCCGGCGTCACCCGCGCCGACCCGCGCGTTGCCGCCTGGGAGACACTGTTCAAGGCGCTGCCGCCGCATTGCACCGGCGTCGTCAGCGTTGATTCCGGCTTTAACTTCACCGATCGTCCCGTTGCCTACGATTACGGCATCAACATGGTGTTCGCAACCAAGGATGACCTGGTCGCCTACGGACCCAACCCGAAGCATCAGGAACTGGTCGCCGCGTTGCGCGAAATCGCCGATTGGGTGATCTGCGACTACGAAAGGCCGCAAGCATGAGTGCCATCGTCGACGTCATCGCTCGTGAAATTCTGGATTCACGCGGCAATCCCACCGTTGAAGCGGACGTGGTACTCGAGTCCGGCGTGTCGGGCCGGGCCGCGGTACCATCGGGTGCCTCCACCGGTTCGAAGGAAGCAATCGAGTTGCGCGACGGGGACCCCAAGCGCTATTTCGGCAAAGGCGTCATGCGCGCCGTCGAAAACGTCAATACCGAAATCTGTGAAGCCATTCTGGGACTTGATGCGAGTGAGCAAGGCTTCATCGACAAGACGCTGATCGATCTCGACGGTACCGACAACAAGGCACGACTGGGTGCCAATGCGATGCTGGCGGTTTCATGCGCGGTGGCCAAGGCCGCGGCGGATGAGTCGTCGTTGCCGCTCTATCGCTACCTTGGTGGCGCCGGGCAGATGCAACTGCCGGTGCCGCTGATGAATGTGATCAACGGCGGCGCACACGCCAACAACGCCATCGACCTGCAGGAGTTTATGCTGGTGCCCATTGGCGCGCCCACGTTCCGCGAAGCGATGCGCTACGGCGCTGAAGTCTTCCACACTCTGAAAAAAATGATCGACGCGCGTGGCATGCCCACCACGGTAGGGGACGAAGGCGGCTTTGCCCCCAATCTGCCGTCCAATGAGGCCGCACTGGAGCTTCTGGTCGAGGCGATCGACAAGGCGGGTTACACGCCGGGCACCGATATCGCGCTGGCCCTTGATTGCGCGGCCAGCGAGTTCTGGAAAAATGACCGCTACGTATTGGCGGCGGAAGGCCGTGAGCTGACGTCGGAGCAGTTTGCCGATGTGCTTGCCGCGTGGTGCGACAAATATCCGATCATCAGCATCGAAGACGGCATGTCGGAACACGACTGGGCCGGCTGGAAATATCTGACCGATCGTCTGGGCAAAAACGTGCAACTGGTCGGCGACGATATCTTCGTCACCAACACCAAGATCCTGAAGCAGGGTATCGACAAGGGTGTGGCCAATTCGATCCTGATCAAGATCAACCAGATCGGTACGTTGTCAGAAACGTTTGCCGCGATCACGATGGCCAATCGGGCCGGTTATACGGCCGTGGTGTCGCATCGCTCTGGCGAGACGGAAGACAGCATGATCGCTGACATCGCCGTCGGCACCAACTGTGGTCAGATCAAGACGGGGTCGCTGTCGCGCTCCGACCGGATGGCCAAGTACAACCAGTTGCTACGCATCGAGGAAGATCTGGGCGAGGCCGCAAGCTACCCCGGTCGCGATGCATTTTTCAACATCGGCTAGGCTTGGCGCCACGTGCGCTGGCTCGCAATCCTCTTCGTTGCTTTGATCCTGGCCCTGCAGTATCCGATGTGGCTGGGCAAGGGCGGCTGGCTGCAGGTGCATGA
>JBDTTY010000320.1:0-3997 GCA_040007975.1 Betaproteobacteria bacterium
AATCTTGCCAGAGCGGCTGAGCACGGGAGGCGAGGCTTCAACCTCGCACATCCTGCGAACTGTTCCGCGAGGCTAGCGCCTCGCCTGCGCGCCTACGTGCCTGCGCGTTTACTCGATCCGGCAGGCATCGGCGAAACCGAGGCGAGGATTGCGCTGATAAAGCGTGGCATTGTCCCCGTAGCCGATATTGATCAGGAAATTGGACCGCCATCGGCCATCAGGAAAAAACGCCGTGTCCAGCTTGGCGTTGTCGAAGCCGGACATCGGCCCGCAATCGAGACCCAGTGCGCGTGCCGCCATGATGAAATATGCGCCCTGCAGCGAGCCATTGCGAAATGCAGCGGTCACGATGGCATCCGCTTTGCCGGCAAACCAACTGCGTGCATCGGTGTGGGGAAAGAGCTTGGGCAGATTTTCGTAGAACTCGAGGTCATACGCGACGATCACCGTCACGGGTGCGGACATCGTCTTGTCGGTATTGCCGGGAGAAAGCGCCGGCTTCAACCGTGCCTTGGCTTCGGGGGAGCGCACAAAGACGAATCGACCTGGGCCCGAGTTGGCCGTTGTGGGGCCCCACTTCATCAGGTCGAAGATCTCCTTCAACTTGGCGTCGGGCACCGGTTGATCGAGAAATTGGTTGTGCGTGCGAGCCTTGCGAAAGAGAATGTCAAGATCAACAGCGGAAAGAGCGGGCATGGTTTCCTGTGATGAAATGAGTTGGGATTGCGCCGCTTTGCGAATGCAACGTCAGCGCCCCCAAGAGTAGACAACGGTGACGATCACCGTGCCCCACAATGTCAACAAGACATTGTTGATCGCATACGGCACCGTAAAGCCCAGTACGAACACGTTGTTGCCGCCGGCTTCCTTCAGCGCATTGAGCCCCGGTGTCGCAGTTTGCGCGCCGGCAAGTCCGCCCAGCAGAATCGGTAGTGACATTTTCAGGATCTTGGCGCCGACGAAGAAGCCCAATAGCTGCGGCACGATCGTCACGATGGCACCGGCGGCAAACACGGTGAGGAAAAACGACACACCGCGCTCGTGCAAAACGGCGACGGCATGCGGACCCGCCGTGAGGCCGACGATGGCGATGAAGACGGTGAGGCCGACATCTTGCAGGATCCGCGTGGCCGAATCGGGGATGCCGCCGAACAGCGGATAGCGACTGCGTGCCCACCCGGTCAAAAGTCCCGTCAGCAGAATCGCGCAACTGGTGCCAAGTCCTAGTGGCACCGTACCGAAGCGATACGACACCAATCCAAACAGAATGCCCACAGATAGCCCCGCCGCGAGGAACGGCAGCGCAAATCGGTCGGGATCGGCATCGATGAAGCCGGCGTGATGCGCGACGCGCTCGATGTTGAGCGGACTGCCCACGACATGGAGCACGTCGCCACGATGGGGAACCGTACCGGGGCTTACCGGCAGGTCGAGCTGTCCGCGCGTGATGCGCGTAAGAAAGACGCCGCGCCCATATTCAATCGCGATATCCGAAATCTTGCGGCCGGCAATGTTACGGCGCGTGACAACCACTTGCGCCTCTTTCAGCGGAAAGGACAGCAACGCGTCATCGTCAACTTCGGGTCCGATACGGGTATCTGCGCCGACCATTGCCGTGCGCCGCGCGCCCACCGCAAGGACGTCGCCGACGTGCAGTCGAGTGCTCTGCGTGAGGTCATCAATCACGACACCGTCGCGCCGAATTCGTTCGACATAGAGACGCGCATCCGCAAAGTCGGATTCGAATTCGTGGACGGTCAGGCCATCAAACTCTGGCTTGTCGAGGCGTAACGCGCGATAGACGAAACGCTGGTACGCAAGCTTGGCATCGGGTCCGCGCCCGTCGCCGGCCAATTCATCTTCCAGTGCAATCGCCGCGTCCCGAACCTTGACGCGCAGCAGCAGCGGTGCTGCGGCAACGACGAACAGGATGACGCCGATGTCACCGAAGACGTACGTGACGGCGTCGGCCAGCGGTACGTGCGACGACCACAGCGCCTTCGTGGCATCGTCCACCGGCAGTTCGGCGATCGTGGCCAGCGCGGTGCCGAGGGCCGCCGACTGCGTCAGCCCGCCCGATGCCACGCCCGCGGCGGTACCCGGGTCAAACTTGAAAAACCATGCGACGGCGAGGGCCGTCACCAATCCGGAAATCGACACCACCAGCGCCAAACCAATCTGTGGCAGTGCCTCCTTTTTCAGGCCCGCAAAGAATTGCGGCCCCGTCGCGTAACCGATCGCAAACAAGAACAGGTCGAAAAAGGCCCATTTCAGCAGGTCCGGAATTTCCGGCGTGAACAGGATGCCGAGCGCCAATCCGGCAATCAGCGTACCGACCACGGTGCCGAGACCGATGCCCTTGATGTGGATCCGTCCCAGCAGAAAGCCGAGAACGATAGCCACAAAAATGGCCAGTTCCGGATGGGCGTGCACGAGTTTGGTAACGTCGGTCATCATGGTGGGAGGGGCTGATACCGCAAGGTGGGCCGGATACTTCGGAAGGGCCCAAAGTCTACCGAAGCTTCCGCCAGGGCGAACGACGCGTGCGTTATTGACGCATGTTATCGTGGATATTGGCATAATGAATTGGACGGTTGCGCGGCGACCGGGGCACTATTGAACGGGTCAAGGAGGCACCGCCATTCACGCGGCGTTCACGGCACGTTCCAACAGGAGAGCACGATGAAGAATCTCAAGGGCACCAAGACACACGACAATCTCAAGGCCGCCTTTGCCGGCGAATCACAGGCCAACCGCCGCTACCTGTACTTTGCAAGCAAGGCCGATGTCGAAGGTCAAAACGACGTGGCGGCCTTGTTTCGTTCCACCGCGGAAGGTGAAACGGGCCACGCGCATGGCCATCTCGACTATCTGGCCGTCGTTGGCGATCCGGCCACGGACCTGCCGATCGGCTCGTCGCGCGACAATCTCAAGGCCGCGGTCGCCGGCGAGACGCACGAATACACAGACATGTATCCGGGTATGGCCAAGTCCGCGCGCGACGAAGGCTTTGAGGAGATCTCGGATTGGTTCGAAACTCTGGCCAAGGCGGAGCGTTCGCATGCCAACCGCTTTCAAAAGGCGTTGGACGCATTGACCGACTAATCTTGTCAGCCAAACCGTAGGTGAGGCTTCAGCCTCGCTCACATCCCCGCAAAGATGTAGGCGAGGCTTCAGCCTCGCTCACATTCCCGCAAAGATGTAGGCGAGGCTTCAGCCTCGCTCACATTTCCCGCGAGGCTGAAGCCTCGCCTACGGGCGATCTGGTGACGCACGCAACTCACGGCAGAATACGCCGTCGATCGATTGATTTGCCGCAACGAAAGTCCCATGACCACTCGCGAAGGCAATCTCGAAGCGCCGACCCGGCATCCTCTCGACTGGCGCAATCCGGCGTTCTTTGATCAATCCTCGCTCGACCGCGAGCTGGAACGGGTTTTCGACATCTGTCACGGCTGTCGCCGCTGCGTGAGCCTGTGTGGCGCCTTTCCCACGTTGTTCGATCTGATCGATGCCGGCAAATCCGGCGAAGTCGACGATGTCGCCAAGGCGGATTACGGCAAAGTCGTTGACCAGTGTTATTTGTGCGACGTCTGCTACATGACCAAATGTCCATACGTGCCTCCACATCCGTGGAACGTCGACTTTCCGCACTTGATGCTGCGCGCCAAGGCGGTGAAATTTCGCGATGGCAAGGTCAGTTTCCGCGACAAGCTCCTATCAAGTACCGATCGTCTCGGCAAGCTCGCCACCATTCCCGTGGTCGTGCAGATGGTCAACAAGGCCAACACGATGCCGTCGGCGCGCGCGGTGATGCAAACAACGCTGGGGGTCGCCGCCGCCACCGAATTGCCGCCGTACTCCGCGCAGCGCTTTCGCGACTATGCGGAGCCGAGCGTGGCGTGGCCAGTGCGTGACGGCAAGCGCACACCCGGCAAAGTCGCCGTATTTGCCACCTGCTACGTCAACTACAACGAGCCCGGCATCGGACACGACC
>JBDTTY010000321.1:0-3994 GCA_040007975.1 Betaproteobacteria bacterium
CATTCAAGCGGACATCAAGAAGCCCTACGACGTGCGCGAGGTGATTGCGCGCATCGTCGACGGCAGCAACTTCGACGAATTCAAGGCGCGCTACGGCACGACTCTGGTCACCGGCTTCGCGCGCATCTGGGGCTATCCGGTCGGTATCGTCGCCAACAATGGCGTGCTGTATTCCGAATCGGCATTGAAAGGCGCGCACTTCATCGAGCTCTGCGCGCAACGCGGCATCCCCCTCATTTTTCTGCAAAACATCACGGGCTTCATGGTCGGACAGAAATACGAGTCGGGTGGTATCGCGAAGGATGGCGCCAAGATGGTCACCGCCGTATCGTGCGCACAAGTGCCGAAGTTCACGGTCATCATAGGTGGCAGCTACGGCGCCGGCAACTACGGCATGTGCGGGCGTGCGTTCAATCCACGTTTCCTGTGGATGTGGCCCAATGCGCGGATCTGCGTGATGGGTCCGGAGCAGGCGGCCAGTGTGTTGGCCACGGTCAAGCGCGATGCCATCGAAAAGGCCGGCAAGTCGTGGAGCGCTGCTGACGAAGACGCCTTCAAGACGCCGGTGCGCGACAAACTGACGGCGGAGGCGCATCCCTATTTTGCGTCGGCGCGCCTATGGGATGACGGCGTGATCGATCCCACGGACACGCGGCAGGTGCTGGGCCTGGCAATTTCCGCGTCGCTCAATCGCCCCGTCGAGTCGACGAAATTCGGTGTGTTCAGGATGTAGCGGCGCCATGATCTACGAGACGCCCGAACATACGCTGCTGCGCGACCAGGTCGCCCGCTTCATCGCCGCCGAAGTGGAGCCCGTGGCGACGCGCTGGGAAGAGGCCGGCGCCACGCCACGCGACGTGCTGCGCAGGATGGGTGCCATCGGACTGCTCGGGCTGATGGTGGACGAGCGGCATGGCGGTGGTGGCGCCGATGCGCTCACCAATCTCGTGTTTGCCGAGGCGCTCTCGCAATCGACATTTGGCGGCTTCATCATCACCGTGCTCGTGCATACCGACATGGCGTCGCCGCATCTCGTGCACGCGGGATCGGCGGCGCAGCAGGCGCGGTACCTGCCGGGTGTGTGCCGCGGCGAAACGATTACGGCCGTTGCAGTGACGGAACCTGGGGCCGGTTCCGACGTCGCGGGACTGCGCACGCGTGCCCGCCGCGATGGCGATCATTGGGTCATCGATGGCACCAAGATGTTCATCACCAACGGCGTCAATGCGGATCTGGTGATCGTGGCGGCGCGAACCGACAGTGCGGCCAAGGGTTCCCGTGGCATTTCGCTGTTCCTCGTGGAGCGCGGCACGCCTGGATTTACCGTGGGCCGCGCGCTCGACAAGTCGGGCTGGCGCTCATCCGATACAGCGGAGCTTGTGTTCGCCGAGTGTCGGGTGCCTGCTGCGGCGTTGCTGGGCGAGGAAAACGCGGGCTTCTACGCCATCCTGCGCAACTTTCAGCGTGAGCGGTTGGCACTGGCCGCGATGGCGGTGGGTCACGCGACCATGGCGCTGAAGATCGCACTCGACCATGTGCGGCAACGGCATGCGTTCGGCGGGGCGTTATGGGACCGCGAATCGATTCGCCAACGCTTGGCCATGCTCGATGCCAAAACGCAGGCGGCGCGCGCATTCATGTACCACTGCGCGTGGCTTGTCACACAGCAACGCGAAAGCGTGAAGGAGATCTCGCAGTTGAAGGCCTTGACCGGTGAACTCGTGAACGAGGTCGTCCACACCTGCCAGCAGTTTCACGGCGGGATGGGCTATATTCGTGAAACGGCTATTGAACGGCTATGGCGCGACGCGCGCGTCCTGGCCATCGGCGGCGGCGCCACCGAAGTGATGCTCGAGGAAGCCGCCAAGCGCATGTAGCACCAGCACGCAGGCAAACACACCATGGCACGCACCAAAAAGACCCCCCCGGCCGGATACGAAACACTCGCGGTTTCGACGCGCAACGGTGTTGCCATCATTGCGCTCAACCGTCCGGATCTCCACAACGTATTCAACGAGACGTTGATCGCCGAGTTGACGGAAGTGCTCAACGTCCTGGATGTCGACGATGCCGTGCGCGCCGTGGTGCTGGCTGGCAACGGCAAGAGTTTCTGTGCCGGTGCGGATTTGAATTGGATGAAGAGGATGGCGGGCTACGGCCCGGCGGAAAATCTGGCGGACGCCCAGGCGCTGGCGCTGATGTTGCGTACGCTCAACGGGTTGTCGAAGCCCACGGTGGCGCGCGTGCAAGGCGCGGCCTTCGGTGGCGGGGTCGGGCTGACCGCGTGCTGTGACATCGCGATTGCCGCCATCGAGGCGACTTTCTCGTTGTCCGAAGCCAAGCTGGGACTGATCCCGGCGACGATCTCGCCCTATGTGATCGAGGCGATTGGGGCCCGACAGGCGCGACGCTACTTTCTCACCGGTGAGCGCTTCGATGCTGCCGAGGCGTATCGGATCGGGCTCGTGCACGACATCGTGCCGATTGCGGACCTTGATGATCGTGTCAACGAGATTCTGGGTGCGCTGATGCTGGCCGGTCCGCGCGCGCAACTCGAATGCAAGGCGCTGATTCGTGGCGTTGCCCACCGTCCGATCGATGCCGCAGTGATCGCGGGCACGGCCGAACACATCGCTGCCGTACGCGCGTCACCCGAGGGCAAGGAGGGTGTCGCCGCCTTTCTGGACAAGCGCCCCGCGGCCTGGGTGCCGCCCGAACTCATTGCAAAAAAATGAATACGATGCTTGCCCACTTCGACACGGTGCAACTGGTGGCATTGGCGGCGGCGATCGGCTGGGCAAGTGGCTTGCGTCTCTACGCGGTGCTGTTCATTCTCGGGGGACTCGGCTTTCTGGGTTGGGTCGAATTGCCGGCCGGTCTCGTCGTGCTCACCCATCCGTATGTGCTGGCCGCGTCGGGCTTCATGTGCGGCGTGGAGTTTTTTGCCGACAAGATTCCTGGTGTCGATTCGGCATGGGACGTGGTGCAGACTTTCATCCGGATACCAGCCGGTGCCGTGCTGGCGGCAAGCGTATTCGGCGATGCGTCGACGGCCACGATGCTTGCCGCGGCCATCGTCGGCGGCACGCTTGCAGCAGGCAGCCATCTTGCCAAATCCGGCAGCCGCGCCGTGATCAATACCTCTCCCGAACCGTTCTCCAACTGGGCTGCGTCGTTTGGCGAGGAACTCGCCGTCGGGACGGTGCTGTGGCTTGCATTTGCCCATCCAGTGGTGGCGTTGGTCGTGCTGGGATTGCTCGTCGTGCTGATGATCTGGTTGATTCCCAAGGTGTGGCGGATGATTCGCCGCATCGTGCAACGGATCGTCGGTTGGTTCGATGCTTCTTCGGGGCGCTCGACGCCCTGACATTCCACGCGGCCAAGCCATGTTCACCAAAATACTGATCGCCAATCGCGGCGAAATTGCCTGCCGTGTCGCGCGCACTGCGCGGCGTATGGGCATTCGCACCGTTGCGGTGTATTCCGATGCCGATGCGGACGCGTTGCATGTCGCAATGTGCGACGAGGCCGTGCGCCTGGGGCCGGCGGCGCCGCGCGAAAGCTACTTGAACGGCGCCGCGGTCATCGACATCGCGCTGCGTGCCGGAGCGCAGGCCATCCATCCGGGGTATGGCTTCCTGTCGGAAAATGAAGCATTCGCCACCGCGTGTGCGGCCGCAGGACTCGTATTCATCGGTCCACCCCCGTCCGCCATCGCCGCGATGGGCTCCAAATCAGCTGCGAAGAACATCATGGGCGGCGCCAGCGTGCCGCTGGTCCCGGGCTATCATGGTGACGCGCAGGATCCTGCGCTGCTGGCCCGCGAGGCGGCCGCCATCGGCTTCCCGGTCCTGATCAAGGCCACGGCGGGTGGCGGCGGCAAGGGCATGAAAATCGTTACTGCCGCCGGTGAATTTGCGCCGGCACTGGCATCGGCGCAACGCGAAGCCAAGGCATCGTTTGGCGACGATCGTGTGCTGATCGAACGATACCT
>JBDTTY010000322.1:0-3989 GCA_040007975.1 Betaproteobacteria bacterium
TGCCCCAGGCGGGCACGCTCGCCAACTTCGAGACGGCGTTCACCGCGCAGCCGATTCTGCGCTTCATGTGGAACAGCCTTGTCGTGGCGTCGCTTTCCACGGCGTTGTGCGTCATGGTGAGCGCTCTGGCGGCCTACGCTTTGACGCGGCTGCGCATGCCCTATCGCAACCTGATCATGTCGGTATTGCTGGCGGTAGCGATGTTCCCGCTGATTTCGCTGATGGTGCCGCTCTTCAAGGTGATGCGCGAGCTGGGTTTGCTCAACACGTATCTCGCGCTGATTCTTCCCTATGCCGTGCTGTCGATGCCAGTGTGCACGCTGGTGATGGCCAGCTTCTTCCAGGACATTCCGCCGGATCTCGAGGCGGCGGCAATGATCGACGGCTGCACGCGCGTGCAGGCGCTGTTCAAGATCGTGATCCCGCTGTCGGCGCCTGGCGTGTTTACGGCAGCGATCCTTGCGTTCGTCAACGCATGGGATGAGTTCCTGCTGGCCCTGACGATGCTGAGTCGCGTGTCGATGCGCACGCTGTCGGTGGGTATCACGCTCTATCAGGGTGAGTTTGCGTTTCCGTGGCCGCTGATTTCGGCGGCGCTGATCATCGCCATCGTACCTATCTGCATCATCATCGCCGTGTTTCAGGAGCGCGTGGTGGGTGGGTTGACCAGCGGCGGTGTCAAGGGCTGAGCCGTAGGCGAGGCTTCAGCCTCGCGACAGCGCATACGTTGACGAGGCATCAGCCTCGCTGGATCTCTCACCGAGGCTCACGCCTCGTCTACGTATGCATTCCCGGGGACGGTATAATCGCTGCGAAAGGGGAGGCCATCTGCCTCCCCTTTGCCATTCATGCGCCGACTGTTCGCCTCGAAGGATTTTCGGGAAGGCTTTGCCGAAATGTTGCCTGCTTGTCTCGGGCTGATGCCGTTCGGCGTTGTCTGCGGGGTGGGTGCCGCGGCAGCAGGCGCCAACTGGTTGGCATCGCTCGGCATGAGCGCGATCATTTTCTCCGGTGCCGCGCAGATTCTGGCCGCGCAACTTGTCGCTGCCGACGCGCCATTATTGGTCATCGTGCTCACCTGTGTCGTGCTGGGGCTGCGCTTTTTGATGTACAGCGCCGCGATGGCGCCCTACATGAAAAAGCTGCCGGCGCATTGGCAGAAGGGATTGGCCTTCCTGTTGACCGATCAGGCCTTTGCCGTCGCGATTCGCCGATTTAACGCCAGCGAGGATCACCAGGGCGCGGGTCTGCATTTTCTGGGTTGCGGGGTCGCGCTGTGGTCGGTGTGGCAGATCACGTGCATGGCCGGATTTCTGGCGGGCAATCTGATTCCCGCGACATGGTCGCTGGAGTTTGCGGTACCGCTTTGCTTCCTGGCACTGGTCGCGCCATTGTTTCGCGACATGCCGTCCATCGTCGCGGCAGTGACCGCCGGTGTGGCAGTCTTTGCGATGAGTCACCTGCCCATGCGCCTCAATCTGATTGCGGCCGGTCTACTGGGAATTCTCGCCGGCACGCTTGCCGACTTCGCCAGGGAACGATGGACGCAACGCTGAAACTCTGGCTGGTGATCTTCATCGTCGGCGCGCTCAACTACGCGTCGCGATTGTCGTTCATCGCGATCTTTGCCCGCCGCAGCATGCCGCCGCTGCTGGCGCGCGCGCTGAAATACGTCCCCGCCGCGATGCTCACCGCGCTCATCCTGCCGATGGTCATCGACTGGGATGGTGGCGCCACCGACTTCGTGACGCCCAAGATCGTGGCGGCGCTGGTCGCCGCCGCGGTGGCATTTGCAACCCGCAGCACGCTCAAGACACTAGGCGTCGGCATGACAGCACTGTGGTTATTGCAGTGGGCCTGGGCATGAATTCGGCTACCATTCCACCTTTCGTCGAACCGAGTCTGCGTTATGCGTTTTGAAGGTACCGATTCCTACGTCGCCACACCTGACCTGATGCTTGCGGTCAACGCGGCCCTGGCACTGGAACGCCCATTGCTGATCAAGGGCGAACCCGGCACCGGCAAGACGCTGCTTGCCGAGGAAGTGGCACGTAGTCTGGGACGCCCGCTGCATCAGTGGCACGTCAAGTCCACGACCAAGGCGCAGCAGGGGCTCTATGAATACGATGCGGTGTCGCGTCTGCGCGACTCGCAATTGGGTGATGCGCGGGTCGCCGACATCGGCAATTACATCAATCGTGGCGTGCTGTGGGAAGCGTTCGATAGCGATACGCCAGCCGTGGTGCTGATCGACGAAATCGACAAAGCCGATATCGAGTTTCCCAACGACTTGCTGCGCGAGCTCGACCGGATGGAGTTTTACGTTTACGAAACGCACAAGACCATCCGTGCTAAGCAGCGACCGTTGGTGGTGATCACGTCCAACAACGAAAAGGAGCTGCCGGACGCGTTTTTACGGCGCTGCTTCTTTCACTACATCCGCTTTCCCGATCGCGAGACGATGGAGAGGATTGTCGACGTGCATTATCCGGGGCTGAAAAAGGCGCTGCTGCAGGAAGCGCTTGAAGTGTTCTTCAATTTGCGCGAAGTGCCGGGCTTGAAGAAAAAGCCGTCCACATCCGAGCTGCTTGATTGGTTGAAATTGCTGTTGGCGGAGGACATTCCGCTGGAGGCGCTACGCAGTCAGGACAAAAAGGCATTCATCCCGCCGTTGCATGGAGCGCTGCTGAAAAACGAGCAGGATGTGCACCTTTTCGAGCGCGTGGTGTTCATGGCCCGGAGTAGTCGATAAATGGCACGCTTCATCGAACCCGTCACGTTGCGCGGCCGCGTGGCCACGTTGGAACCGATTGCGGTCGAGCATGGGACCGCGCTGGCCGCGGCCGCTGGCGACGGTGAACTCTGGAGGCTGTGGTACACGTCCATCGCGCCGCCCGACCAGATGCAAAACTATATTGTCTCGGCGCTCGACATGCGCGAACGGCTCGGCGCGATGCCCTTTGCCGTACGCGACAACGCCAGCGGCGATATCGTGGGCTCCACCCGCTACTTCAACGTCGACGTGAAAAATCGGCGTCTCGAAATCGGCCACACGTGGTACGCGCAACGCGTGCAGCGCACGTCGCTCAACACCGAGTGCAAATTGCTGCTGCTGACCCATGCTTTTGAAACGCTCGGTTGCATCGCCGTCGAGTTTCGCACGCACTGGTTCAATCACGCATCGCGTGCCGCCATCGCGCGACTGGGTGCCAAGCAGGATGCCGTCTTGCGCAACCACCAGTTGATGCCGGATGGCTCCAGGCGCGACACCGTCGTGTTCAGCATCATCGATGGTGAATGGCCGGCGGTTCGCCAGCACCTGCGCTATCAGCTCGAGCGACCGCGTTGACGCAAGTGTCGTCTATTCGAATTTGGCTCCGGAGAGTGTTACGACCGTCGCGCGCTTGACCAATTCGCGCGGGATGTGCGCGGCAAACTCGTCGGGTGTGATGCCGGACGGTGCATAGGCTTTGGGCAGCAGTTCCATGTTGCGAAATTCCGGATCGGCAAGGATGCGCGCGACATCGCGATGAATGCGAACGACCACGCCCCGCGGTAGGGCGGCAGGTACAAACAAGCCAAACCACAACGCGTACTCGATGGCGGGAAGTCCCAATTCTGCGAACGTCGGCACCAAGGGTAAAAAGGCCCGGGGTGCGCGCGCACCAGCGCAACCAACTCGGCAACGTTGTGAGCGCCCACGGACGGATGGGCCACCAGCAGCTGGTTAAACGTGACGACCTGCAGGATCGGTATGAAATCGTGCAAAGGAGCGTAGGGCCGGTGCGCGTACAGGTGTGGATTGACCGTAAACGTTGAATCCGCTGCGAAGAGCAGCGTGTAGCCTTCGGGGGCGGCACGCGCAACCAATTCGGTGCCGATCAACTCGGTCGAATTTGCGCTGGTGCAGCGCAGCTATCCGATCGTGTTCTCGGCCGATGCCACGCCCGCGCCGTTGGCGGTGATGGGCTTGCGCAATTCGGAAAACC
>JBDTTY010000323.1:0-3988 GCA_040007975.1 Betaproteobacteria bacterium
ATCCGCAAGACGAAACCGGTTCCGTCGCGCACCGTGGAAGGACCGAATAGTGGCACAAACAGATAAGGACCCTGTGGAATGCCCCAATACCCGAAAGTCTGACCGAAATCCTCGTTGCCCCGCGGAATCGACAGGTCCGATGCAACGTCGATCAGGCCGAGAATGCCGGGCCCGGTGTTGATCATCACCCGCCCGAGATCGTTGCCGGCCTTGTCGAGCTTGCCTTGCAGCAACCCATTGACGGCGGAAAACAGGTCGTCGATGTTGTTGAAGTAGTTGCGGATCCCCGTCTGGATGATCGAGGGTACGTAGTCGACATACGCCTGCGCGATCGGCCTGATCACATGCCTGTCGATCGGATCGTTGATCGCATACATCGCGCGATTGACTGGCTCGAACGGATCATTGACACGGCCGCCGCCCGTCGTGGCGCATCCTGAAAGTGCGAGCGTTGCCGCGACGGCCATGAGGCCGACGCCGCGGCGCAACTCCTCCAGTGTTCGATTCACTTGCTGACTCCGGATGACGCCTTGTCGAACATGAACTGACTGATCAGCTTTTCCAGCACGATTGCGGATTGCGTCTTGGCAATTTGCTCCCCGGACGCCAGCATTTGCGGATCGCCTCCCGCGTTGAGGCCGATGTAGACCTCCCCCAGCAATCCGGACGTCAGGATTGAGGCGATCGTGTCTTTCGAAAATTCGTAGCCGTTGTCGACGTTGAGCGCAACGATAGCCTCGTAGGTCTTGGGGTCGAGGCGAACCGCCGCGACGCGACCCACGACGACACCCGCGGCCTTGACCGGCGCGCGCAGCTTCAAGCCGCCGATATTGTCGAAGCGCGCTTCGAGCCGATAGCTGGGCGCCGCGTTGAGCGACGTGAGATTGCCCACCTTGAGCGCGAGGAACACGATGGCCCCGAAGCCGATGGTGACAAAGATGCCGACCCAGAGGTCGATGGTGGAGCGTTTCATGATTGGAAATCCCGTCGCAGCGCGGCTTATTCGCCGACGCCGCGGAACATGAAGACAGTCAGCACGAAATCGAGAGCGAGAATCGCAAGCGATCCGCCGACAACCGTGCGGGTGGTGGCCGATGACACGCCCTCGGCCGTGGGTTTTGCGTCGAAGCCTTCAAACACGGCGATGAGACTGACTGCGATGCCGAAGACGAAGCTTTTGATGATGCCGTTGGTGACGTCGGGCCAGAAGTCGATGCCCGCCTGCATATTGCCCCAGAACGTGCCGTTGTCGACGCCGATGAGGCGAACGCCGACGAGATAGGCGCCGAACACGCCAGTGACGGAAAAGAGCGCGGCCAGCAGCGGCATCGAAATCACGCCCCCCCAAAAGCGCGGTGCGATGATCCGCGCCAGCGGATCCACCGCCATCATTTCCATCGCCGAAAGCTGTTCCGTGGTTTTCATGAGCCCGATCTCGGCGGTGATGGCGCTTCCGGCGCGGCTGGCGAACAACAGACCGGCGACGACGGGCCCAAGTTCCCGCACGAGTGAGAGACCGACAAAGATGCCGAGCGAGTCGCCGGCACCGTAACGGTTGAGCGTATCGAAGCCCTGCAATCCCAGCACCATGCCGACAAAGAGTCCGGAGACCATGATCACGACCAGCGACAGCACGCCCGCGAAATAGACTTCGCGCAACGTGAGCTGGATGCGGCGAATGGCCGCCGGCGTATGCAGAATGACCGCGACGAAAAAGCGTGCGGCAAAGCCGATTCGCGAGATCGCTTGTCGCGTCCCCGCGCCGATTCGCCGGAGGCCGCCGGCAATAGTGCTAAGCGACACGGGAAGTGAACTCCTCGGCGTAGGGCCGTGCGGGATAGTGGAACGGGACGGGGCCATCCGGCTCACCGTCAACAAACTGGCGAACGAAAGGATCGGTCGATTGACGCACTTCGTCCGGGTTGCCTTGCGCAATGATGCGGCCGTCGGAAACGAAGTACAGGTAGTCGACGATTTTCAACGATTCGTAGATGTCGTGGGTCACCACGACCGACGTGCTGCCCAGCGCATCGTTCAGCTTGCGGATCAATTGGCCGACGACGCCCAGCGAAATCGGATCGAGTCCGGCAAAGGGCTCGTCATACAGAACAAGCATCGGGTCAAGTGCCACAGCGCGGGCCAACGCCACACGACGCGCCATGCCGCCGGAAAGTTCGGCGGGCCGCAGCGACGCCGCACCGCGCAGGCCGACGGCGTGCAGCTTCATCACAACGAGATCGTGGATCAGCGTGTCGGGCAGGGTAGTGTGTTCGCGAATCGGAAACGCCACGTTTTCAAAGACGGAAAGGTCCGTGAACAACGCGCCAAACTGAAACAACATTCCGATTTTTCGCCGCAATGCAAAAAGGCCGTCGCGATCAAGCTTCGACACCTCCTGTCCGTCCACCAGCACCTGCCCGGATTGCGCGCGCAACTGGCCACCGATAAGACGCAGCAATGTGGTCTTGCCGCATCCTGATCCACCCATGATGGCGACGACCTTGCCGCGCGGGATGATCATGTCGATGCCCTTCAACACGGGGCGCGTACGGTCGTAGCCGAACGTGACACCGGCCATGTCCACGGCGTTGGGCGTCTCGGGCACTGATTGGACGTTGGATTGCGGCATTGCGGTAGACAAGCGGTCGATCCTGACGTTAAGGGACGCTGATTGTATCTGTACCCTCCTGCAAGTCGCAATGACCCGCGGTCAGTTAGGGTTCGACAGGCTTGAATTTGTGGTTTGGGGAGTTGATATGAGTAGTGCGGTGCCGGTGGGTGGTATTGGGTTTGCGTTGTGCCGGCGCCGACACATTCCGCGCCGATGGAATATTCGCCCGGAATATTCCCATTTCACCCCTGTAACAGTCTCTGTTCGGCCGCCGCCAGCCGATCCGGGCGCCCTAGCAGCACGACGGCGTCGCCGGCTTCAAAGCTCCATTCCGGCGGTGGGCGCATCGAGCGCACCCCCCGGCGCCGTACGCCGGTGACTTCGATCAACCCGTCCAGTCCCAACTCGTCCAAACGCTTGCCTACGGCGTGGGCGCGGTCCGGCAGCACCACGGTGTGCAGTCGCGGCTGCAGGTTTTCGGCCGCTCCAACCGCATCGCTCGCGCCGTGGAAAAAGCCGCGGAACAGGCCATAGCGCTCCTCGCGGATGATGCGGATGCGCTTTAACACGCGGTTGAGCGGCACGCCCAGCACCAGCAGTGAATGCGACGCCAGCATCAGGCTGCCCTCCAGTACTTCAGGCACCACCTCGGTTGCGCCCGCATCCATCAGCCGGTCGATTTCACTGTCGTCGAGGGTGCGCACGATCACCGGCAGGTCCGGCCGCAACTGATGAACGTGGTGCAGAATTTTGAGCGCAGTCGGCGTGTCCGCAAACGTGATCGCCACGGCGCGCGCCTTGGCCAGCCCCGCGCTGACCAGCGCCTCGCGGCGGCTTGCGTCACCATAAACCACGGTACTGCCGTCAGCAGCGGCTTCGCGCACCCGCTGCGGATCCGAGTCGAGCGCGATACAGGCAACGTCCTCGGCTTCCAGGAGTCGCGCCAGATTCTGCCCGCTGCGACCATAGCCGCAGATGATGATGTGATCCTGCCGTGACATCGTACGCGCGGCGATTTGCGTCAACTGCGCCGCGCGCGCCAGCCAGTCGTTGGCAGTGAACCTGCGCACCAACGGCTCGCTGAACTCAATCACGAGCGGCGCGGTAAACATCGAAATGATCATTGCCGCCAATACCGGTTGCAATAGGTCGGCTGGCACGATCGAATTCCTGGTGGCCAATGCCAGCATCACCAGCGCCAATTCGCCCGCCTGCGCGAGGTAAAAGCCCGTGCGCAGTGCGGTGGCGAGCGGCGCCTTGAACGCGAGCGCGAGGACAACGATCAAACCAAATTTGGCGACGACCGGAATGATGACCAGCAAGAGCACCCAACCGAGTTTGGCCAGCACCAGTTGCAGGTCCAGTGCCATGCCAACG
>JBDTTY010000324.1:0-3972 GCA_040007975.1 Betaproteobacteria bacterium
CCCGTGTGCTCGTCGATGCATTCGACGCACTGTACGAGTCCCTCGACCGCTACACGCTGGCTGACTTGACCATCAATCGACGGGCACTGGCATCGATACTCGTGTCCCCGCCATTGCACCCGGCACGAATCGTTGCCGTCAGACGCGCAGCATCGGGTCGCCGAGGCGAATGACGAATTGAGTTTTCGAGGTCGTCGGTTTCCTCCGACACCGACGGAATAGGCCATATTGCAGCCCGCGCGGGAATGATGCCGACCATGCTGGAATGAGTCGTGCCATGTCAAAACAACGCGCGATCGAGGAGGTTGGTTCGCAAACCGATGCGCCTTCTGCGAAATTCGCGCTCTGGGCGCTGGGCTTTCGGCCGTTCTACCTGCTTGCGAGCATCTTCGCTATGGCGTCGATTCCGCTGTGGGTCGAGCAATACGCGGACATACTGCACGCGCCGGTGGACGCGATTGCCGTCATCGCAATTGTGGCGGCCCAAAGGCCACGGTGACGGCCAAGCCAATGCCCGGCCCAGTTTCATCGAAGGAGATCGTCGCCCCGTGGAGTTGTGCGATGCGCTTGGCGATGGAGAGGCCAAGACCCGTACCGGGCGCTTGCGCCCCCAGCAACCGGTGAAAGCGCTGGCCAAGCCTGTCGCGCTCCTCCGCAGTGACCCCCAGACCTTCGTCCGCAACGGTTACGATGGCGCGGCCGTCACGCTCGTCCACACGTACATGGATCGCCGTTTTCTGGGGACTGTAGCGCACCGCATTGTCGAGGAGATTCCGTAGCAGGATGCGGAGCAGCCGGGCATCTCCAGCAATGACGACCTGGGGCCCACTCTCCAACTCGATCTCGATCGCTTTGGCGAGGGCCGCTGGAACGATCTCCGCAGTTTCGAGTCGCACCAGCTCGCGCAGATTGCAGGGCTCGCGAACCGCAGCGAAGGTCTCCGGCTCGAGACGTGCCAGCGTGAGCAACTGATCCACCAGGTGCGCGGTCCGATCGCAGGCGACGATGACATTATCGAGCGCGCGCGTCCGCTCGGCATCGTCGCCGGCGCCGCGCGCCACCTGCGCCTGGGCCCGGAGCGCCGCGAGGGGAGTGCGTATCTCGTGCGCCGCGTCGGCCGTAAATCGGCGTTCGTTTTCCATCGAAGTTTGGACCCGGTCGAACAGGCGGTTCAGGCTGGCGACGAGCGGCGCAACTTCCGCCGGAGTGTCGTCAATCTCAAGCGCGGCCAGATTGTCGGGAGCGCGATACTCGATCTGGCGATTGATCAGCCGCAACGGCCGGATCGCACGATTGATACCCAGCCAGATCAGCAGACCCAGCATCGGTAGGGCGACAACAAGTGGCCAAAGCATGTTCTTGGCAATCTTGGCGACAATTTCGTCCCGTACTTCCAGGCGTTCGCCAACCTGTACCAGGTAGTGACCATCCGCATCCCAACCGCTGAAGACGCGCCAGCGCTTGCCACCGATGTCAGCGTCACTGAAGCCATCTGTCGTCGACGAAAGCCGTCCATTCGGGGCGTTGGCCGAGTGCAGTCGCAGGATCGTTCCGTTCTCCCAGAACTGAAAGGCGACCCGTCGGCTGTAGCGATGCAGTGGGAGCGCGCGATCAACATCGATCTCGGCAGATTCGCGACCGATCTGCACCACCAGCAGCGATGCCGACTGGGCCAGATGTGCGTCGAGCAGCTCATCGAGTTCGTGACGTGCGTCGACGTAACTGACGATGGCCGTTGAGATCCAGGTTATGGCCACGGCCGCGAGGAGGACAACCAGCAATTCGCGGCGAATGGAGCGTCGCACCCAAGTTCTAGCCATGATGCGGTTCACGGGGCATGACATACCCCACGCCACGTACCGTTCGAATCAATCCGGGAGCGAGCTTCCTGCGCAGGTGGTGAATGTGTACCTCGACTGCATTGCTCTCGACTTCCTCGCCCCAGGCGTAGAGGCGATCTTCGATCTGTTTGCGCGACAGCACGCGGCCGGCGTTCAGCATGAATTCCTGGAGAAGATTGAACTCTCTCGCCTGCAGTTCGACCGGCTGCCTACGAAAACTCACCGTCCTGGTCGCAGGATCGACGCGCAATGGGCCGAGCTCAAGTATCGCGGCCGGCTCTCCGCGCGAGCGCCGGACAAGTGCCCGCAGGCGTGCGGCCAGCTCATCGAGATCGACCGGCTTGACGACGTAGTCGTCGGCTCCGGTGTCGAAGCCCTTGATTCGATCTTCGATCGCGTCGCGGGCGGTGAGTACGAGCACCGGAGTCTTGCTGCCTTTCGCCCGTTCCTTGCTGAGCAACCGAAGCCCATCGAGCCGGGGCAGGCCGAGGTCGAGCACGACCGACGCGAACGCGTCGGTAGAGAGAGCGAGTTCCGCCGCTATCCCGTCCTTGACCCAATCAACGCTGAAGCCGCGTTGCTTCAGTCCTGCCTGCAGCGCATCACCCAGCAGTGGATCATCTTCGACGACCAGAATGCGCATCGTATCGTGCGCTAGTTGTCGTGCCCGCGGGCGTGGTCGCGCGAATGATGGGATCGGCCATCCGCTTTGCTGGTCGTTGCGTTGGCGGTGCCCGGAAACAAGCCTGGAACCTCGAATACTCCACTCCACAGCACGCCGACGGCGGCGATCAAGGCCACCGCCGTCATCCAGCGGGTTCGGCCGATGGCGTCAGACGGCCGCCCGGTCTTGTAGCCGGTAACCATGGCCGCAGCGAGATTCTCGCGATGCAGAATGCTGCTAACCACCACGCCAGCAATATGAAAAATCACCAACGCGAGCAGGGCATTGGCTGCACCCTCATGCAACGACCCGATCCAGTGTCCCCCCACGTCGTTGTATACCGCATAACCGCTGGCTCCCGTGCCGACACCCAGGGTGATGATCGCAAAAATCGCCCAACTTCCGGCCGGATTGTGTCCGACGTAATGCTTGGGGTGCCGCGTCAAGAGTGACCTGAGATAGGCCAATACGGCGCTGGGATGAAACGCGAACGAGGTGAAGCGCGCATACCGGCTCCCGATCACCCCCCACACCAGACGAAAAACGAGCAGGCCCACGAACGTATAGCCTAGGGTGACATGAATGTCGCGGACCCGTTCCGAATCGGCCGTCAGGAATGCACCAGCGAAGGAAAGCGCCAACAACCAATGAAACACCCTCACCGGCAGATCCCATACCAGAATTCTAGTCTTTTCCATCGCTCTCTCCATCTATCGTGGCAAACGAACATTGCGTTCGCGGAAATCGCCACGGTCCGCCTCGAGGTGGCAGGCGCCGCAGTTGGCTGGGCTGCGCACATCGGCGCGGTTCCACACCGTCACGGCGATGCGCGCATGTTTCTGCCGAAACCACTGACTTTCCGTTATGCGAAGCGCAGACGAATCGATTCGCTTGCCGCCGTTGCGACCCGCGTTGGCTTCGAGGAAGGCGCCGATGTTGGCGAACGCGTTGGCGTCGACGCTGGCGTCGACGCCAAAATGGCGGTCGAGATCCTTCATGATCGTCTGCCACGACTGCGCCGTGAGAAATCGCGGTGGATAAGCGAGGTGGCAACTGCTGCACTCAGCCTGCCACGCAGCATTGGTAGCTACCAGATCCTTGTGCTCGCCAGCCACCGCCTCGGTGCCGAGCATTCCAGCCACGCCGATGCCAACCGACCAGGCAATCGCGTAAAAGCGCCAGCGTCTGGCTTCCCGATTCATTTCGAGCCTCCGGGTTTGAGCTGTGTCAGGTATGCCAGCACATCACCCTTCTCCTGCGCCGTGCACTCGCGTCCGATCACGTCGTTGCAGTTGCGTTTGAACCACTTCTCGGCGGTGGCAAGACTCGTGAATCGTTCTGGGTTGGCCGCCGGGGCGAGCGCGGCAATCGCCTTGCCTGTCTTCGCGTGTTTGCCGGGCGCCAGCGGATTAGCGGTGTGGCAGGAAGCGCAGCTCCACTCGCCGCCATGGGCAGTCTGAAACATCT
>JBDTTY010000325.1:0-3965 GCA_040007975.1 Betaproteobacteria bacterium
TGATGCACCGCAAGTTGTTGCCCGCGCTCTATCAGTTGATGGGCGATGGTCTGTTGCCCGCCGATTGCAGGATTCTTGGTGTCGGCCGTGATGAGGCACTGACTGACGAGGGGTTTCGAGCGCAAGCGCGAGCGGCGATCGGCAAGGCTGGCTTGTCAGTTGGAGCGCGCGTGCGACGCTGGTGCAACACATGTCTCCACTATCAGGGTCTTGGCACCGGCGCGGCCGCGGACTATCTGCGGCTGGCAGGGCGGATGGCGGAACTGGAAAAAAAGAGCGGGTTAGGGGGCAATCGAGTGTTGTATCTGGCGCTGCCGCCGACCGCATTTCCCGGCACCATCGAAGCACTGGGCAAGGCCGGGCTCAATCGCAGTCACGGCTGGACCCGCCTTGTGATCGAAAAGCCGTTTGGCCGTGATCTGGCGTCAGCGCGTCGGCTCAACACGCTGATACACCGGTTCTTTGCGGAAGAGCAGGTCTATCGAATCGATCACTATCTCGGCAAGGAGTCAGTGCAGAATCTGCTGGCCTTCCGCTTCGGCAACGCGTTGTTCGAGTCCGCATGGAACCGCGTTCATATCAGCAGCGTGCAGATCGCGGTGGCGGAGGATCTGGGTATCGAACAACGGGCGCGCTACTACGAGGATTCGGGGGCGTTGCGCGACATGGTGCAAAACCACATGACGCAGTTGCTTACGCTGACTGCGATGGAAGTTCCTGCGGCATTTGAGGCCGACAGCATACGGTTCGAGAAGGTCAAGGTGTTGCGGTCGGTGGCGCCCATTCGCGAAGATGCCGTGGTCTTTGGACAGTATGGCCCCGGCAAGGTCGGGCGCAAGGCGTTGCCGGGTTATCGGCAGGAGCCGGGCGTTGATGCCCGGTCCGATACGGAGACGTTTGTCGCCCTGCGTCTCGATATCGACAATTGGCGCTGGCAAGGTGTGCCATTTTATTTGAGTACCGGTAAACGTCTTGCGCGACGCGTCACCGAAATCACGATCAATTTTCGCAACCCGCCCGTGGCGTTGTTTCGATCCCTGGACGCATGTTCCACGCACACCAATGTGCTGGTGATCACGCTACAGCCGGACGAAGGCTTCGACCTCTCGTTTGAAGTGAAATCGCCAGGCGATCATTTCACGTTGCAAACGCAGCATATGGATTTTCGCTACGCAGAAGCGTTTGGAGCACCGCTGGGCGCGGGCTACGAAACGCTGCTGCGCGACGTCGCGCAGGGCGATTTGACGTTGTTTGTGCATGCTGACGAAGCCGAGGCGTCGTGGCGTCTGTATGCACCGTTGCTGCGCAAGCAGCGCGAATTGCACGCCTATCCGGCGGGCAGCAACGGTCCGGCGTCGGCGGAGCGCTTGCTGCAGATCGCTAAACCCCGTCGCAAGCGACCGACTTGATCCAACGGAATTTATTTGCGACCGAGTCCGCGCCATCAGACGAGCGGATCATCGGTGCCTTCGTCTGCAATGCACAACCAACAAGGAACACAATGCAACAACGCAATCGAAAAGCAGGTGGCAATCCTTTCCAGTCATGGACCGATCTGGCATGGAAGTGGGGCGAGATGTCCGTCGCTTCGGCGCAGGTCATTGCACACCGGACGGCGCGCATGGCAGCGGCGGGCCCCAATCCCGATGTCCGCGATCGGCGCGAGTTTGCGCGGATGGGGCAGGAAAAAATTGATGCGGCGGCGGCGTCGTCCCGGGTCATGGCGGCGCAGTTGTTCGCCATGAACCTCAGGTTCGGTGCGCGGTTGTTCGGTCAGGCGATCACCACCGGGTCTGCCATGGTGTCGTTGGCCAGGAGCCGTGACGCCGGACAATTTTTGAAGCGGCAGTCGACCTTGGTCGCGTCGGTGGCGCGCTCGGCATCCACCGCCGCGGAAATTTCCCAGTCGACCGTCCGCCTTGCCGCAAGTGGCCTCACCCCCATTCACGCCCGAGTGACTGCCAATGCACGGCGATTGGCCAAACGTTGACGCCCGCAATCGATTTGCCGTAGGCGAGGCTTTGGCCTCGCCCCAAGATTGCCGCGAGGTTGATACTTCGGCTGCACCGGGAACGGCTACTTCGAAATGACCCAGGTTTTCTTCGTCCGTTTCCGCGGGCGCGGAATCAACTTATGCAAACTCGAGTAACAGTCGGTGCCTTCCAACCCATGTGCGAGATCGCGCTGTGCCTGGAGAATGACCGGATCGACGGCAGGCGGTGCATTCGTTACGTTGTCGCGTCTAGCCGAGGGATTTTGCGAACGGAGAATTGCAGCACCTGTCGGGACGGCATTGGATTCATCCGATCTGGGCTTGCGGATTTTCGTCTGCAATGGACTTTCCTTCAAGGACCGCAAGATTGATCCTGTCCGTCGCCATGGACAGGCAGTATTTATTCGACGACGGGAGACGCTGAGGGAGGCAGGATCCAGTGCGGCGTGCTGACCGGATCGAAAACAGACCAGTGGCCATCGCGCCAGCCACCTTCCGCGCGCTCGATCGACCTCACGGCGTGCTCGCGTAACGTCCGCTCGATCGTTGCCGATGCATGCTCATTACCAATCGACACGACGACACGGACGCCTGCAGGCCGCATCGGGATTTCACTTTCGGGCGCGGGGTGATCTTCATCGCCCATGCTGGAGACCGCCCCGGCAAAGGATCCAGCGTACGCGCCAACGGCCAATCCCGCGGCGGCGGCAAAAGGCCCGATCACCGGCATTGCGACTGCGCCCGCGGCAAGGCCCGCAACTGCACCAATCGTTGCACCCGAGATTGCCCCTGCATCGCCCTCCAGTGCATTGCGGTCGGCATCTTCGTCACCCCCAATGGGCGACGTGTCGTGTTGCCCCGCCGCATTGAGGTGAAATCGCTCGATGGAATGCGCACCAACACCCGCAGCTCGCAGGTCCGCGATGACGGCGTCTGCCGTTTCAAAGTCGTCGTATTGGCCGATCAGGATGGAAGGCATCGATCTTCTCCGTGGAAATTGAGCCCAATGATACCCATCGTCCCGCGCCGGTGCCAGCGCATAGGATCCAATCGACAGATTGTTTGCCGGAAACGTCCTACAACCGATGGCGGTGCGCGCCCACCTCGCTCGCAGTGGATCTGCGGTAGATTGTTGCATCCCAGTAGCATCCATACAAAAACGGAGCACATCATGCGCACTCGCAATCAAACGTTTATCGCGGTGGCACTTGCCATCAGCGCGACGGCCGCTACGGCGCAAGTTACGTTTTACGAACAGGAAGGTTTCCGCGGCCGATCGTTCACGACCGAACGGACGGTCTCGAACATGGAGCGCTACGGCTTCAACGATGCCGCGTCGTCAGTCGTGGTCACGCGCGGTCGGTGGGAAGTTTGCACCGACGAGGGCTTCGGTGGCGAATGTCGCGTGCTGCGACAGGGCAGCTATGATTCTCTGCGCGGCATGGGACTTGGCAACCGCGTTTCGTCGGTGCGCCCGGTAAAGGGCAATCGCCAATTCGTGGATGCACCTGCGCCGTTGCCTGCGCCCACCTATGAATACCGTACGCGACCCAACGAACGACTCTATCGCGCGACCGTCACGTCTGCGCAAGCTGTGTACGGCCCGCCGGAGCAGCGATGCTGGGTCGAGCGAGAGCAGGTCGCCGCGCCGCAAAGCAACGTGAACGTACCGGGCGCGATCATTGGCGGCATTCTGGGCGGCGTGCTGGGTCATCAGGTCGGCGGCGGCCGTGGTCAGGATATCGCCACCGGCGTCGGCGCAGTTGGCGGTGCCGTGGTCGGCGCGAATGTCGGCACCAGCGGCAACTCGAATACGTATAGCCAGAACGTGCAGCGCTGCGCCGCCGTGCCCACGTCGGGGCCGCCTGCGTACTGGAATGTCACCTACGTATATAACGGGCAGCCGCATCATGTGCAGCTGGCCACCGCGCCAGGGCCGACGATCAACGTCAACAGTCAAGGCGAACCGCGG
>JBDTTY010000326.1:0-3956 GCA_040007975.1 Betaproteobacteria bacterium
ACGAGCAATGACGCCAGCGTCGCTGGAGCCAGAGTGCGCGGTACTCGGCGAATTGTTGGGTTGTGAGTCGTGCTCACGTCGAATGGGATCAAGTCGTTCAAAGGTGCTCATGACTGGCGTCAACGCAATTCAACGCCTATGTGCAATCGTGGACGCCTATGAGGCGGCAAAGGAAAAAGGGCGCCGCATGATGCGCCGCCCTTTTTCGATCGTACCGCAATCGGCCGAAATCGACCCGTCAAAAGCGCGGTGAATCAATCCCCGAGAATGCGCCACGACAGGCGGTGGCCGCCACCGAAGGTCTTGGGCTTGACGTCGATGGGGAACACCGAACCGTCGGTTTCCTTGCTGATGCCAATCGCCAAGGTCGGGAACGACTTGGTGGGGTCTTCCAGCGCGATCAGTTCAATTCCCACGGCTCCTTCCGCTGAATAAGCGCTTGCCACAGCGACACCGCCCGAATACACGAGCGACTCGCCCGAGACGTAATCGCGCGCATAAATGTATGCAGGCAACGACGTCAGGCATGGATCCGGCTGCAAAACGGTACCGGCGTAGACGACCACATTGAACTCTGCCACGACGTCGACGACGATGCGCTGACCTGCCGGGAGATCCTGCTTCCAGCCATCCGGCGCAGCGCCACCTACGCCTGTAATTCCGGAAGCTGCGACCGTAACTGCACGAGCATCCAATGGAACATCCGTTCTGGGTGTATCCAGCGAACCGTCGCGAACGGCATACATCGTCTGAATCTGTTCCGGGCTGGGCGATGTCAAGTCATCGGCGTCAAGCAATCGACCGGTACCGATGAAGACAAAACGGTCCACCCCGTTATTGATGTCGATCTCGATTTCGGGTGCGGTCGTGATCGGCTGCGGAACATTCGACGGATCGGTCAACGTTGCGAACAGCACGGTCTTCGCTTGCCAGGTGGTGGGATCAACATCGGAAACGTCCCAGCGCCACATCTTGCCGTTGAGGTCGCCGCCGTAGATCTGCTCCAGGATCTGGTTGCTGTCGTCCTTGACGTAGCCGCTGATCTTGGTGAGTCCGCTCGGATTGGCCGCGGTGCCCCCGTCTGCAGCCGTGGTGTTCAACGTGCGGAGCAGCGCTCCTGTCCGCGCGTCGAGGACGTACAGGTGCCCTTTGCCGCCAGCAACGTTGTTGTACCCCGACGCGATGATGACGACCCAACCGTCCGCACGCGTCTTCGCAATCAACGGATTGCCGAACGAAAACTGACTGTTGGGCAAAGCAAATTCCCACAGGATCTTGGCAGCGGCTTGCGCCTCGTCGGCGACGGCCGTATTGGTCGCATCGATGGCGAAATACGTGTTGCCGCCTTTGCCAAGACCCGACACCACGATCGTGCGCCAATCAGGCGCACAGGAGTTACTGGTGCCGCAATTGGTGAAATCGATGTCAGCCGACTTGGGTGGCGCATTGACGTAGAAGTGATGCTTGAAGATGGGCGCGCCGCCATCCTGGAACGTCAACGCCCGGATACCCTTGCGGGCTTGGCCGCCTTCGTCGAATGCATTGGTGAACACGCCGCTGGGAATATAGGCATACACCTCGCTGCCACCCGTATTGGCACCGGTGTCATCCTCGCCATTGAAGACGTGGAACATGCCGTCGTTGGCGCCGACGTAGACGCGCAAGGCACGGGATGCCTGAGTGGTCTTGTAGGCCGGATAGCCATAGTCGTTGGCATCGGTAAACGTCTTGTTGGCCGGGCCCACCACGACGGGCTTGGAGTCGCTGATGTTGCCGAGCTTGCCCGTGCGGTCGCGGAATTGGCCGATGGCGGTGCCCTCGATCACCTGCGGCGTGGGACCGGCGCCAAATGTCGAACCGCCGCGGAGATACGAAATGACCTTTTGTTGATTGGTGGCGGTGGCGGCCAGCGTATTGAGCTGGGTATTGGTGCCGGTAGTGAGGTCTGCGTAGCGGAAAGGCACGACGGTAAAGGAGCCGGCATCCACGTTCCGCGTCACAATTCGGCGGTTGAGGAACCACGCGTTATCGGAGTCCAGCACCGGCGACGTGCCCGCCGCGGGGGTCATCAGCAACGTGTCCAACTTGCCTCCAGCCGACCAACGCGTGGCACCTTGCACTGCAGTTAGCGTGTCGACCGTGACCTTTTTCAATTCCCCGGACCAGCCAGGTTCGATGGTGGCCTCGTAGATGAAATTGTTGGTGACCGGACATGCGGCCGGATTCAACGCGTTGTAGGTGCACAACTTGCGACTGGCGAACGTGGCACCGACGCGGGCCTTGGGATTGTTGCCGATGCCCGAGATGATGCTGCCGAGTCCATACGCCACTTCGATGGGCGTTTGCGCAAACGCGAACTTGCCGCGCGCGTTGACCGTGGCGTGCCATAGATCATCGGCCGTCGTGGCGCGCTTGTTGGTGGCAGGGAACGGCGAATTGTTGGGCGGGGCCGGGTAGTTGGGCGCCGTAAACCAATTCTTGGTTCCTGCCGCGATCGCATTCTCGACTGCGGTGCGATTGTTGGCATCCAGCAGGCCGTCGGCACCATAGGACAACGCCGAAAAATTGACATGCTGCCACCAGGCGGGATCCTTGCGCCAATCAAGGTCCTTGTTGGAACGACCATCGTGCGATGGCACGTCGTTGAGCAACGCTGGGCGAAGGTCACGCATCCAGTAGTAGAGCGAGATATCGGCCAACGAATTAGCCGTTGGTACCGCGACATCCCTGAACGGACGGGGCCACGGGGAGCCGACCAGCGCATTCAGCCCGGATAGCGACCTGCTAGGCGCGGTGACACCCGGATCAGGTGGAAGCGTCCCGTTGACCACGCGAGCAGGCACGTTGGCGCCGTCCACTTCGCCCACAACCGTGGGCAGTGCGATCTGATCCGTGAAGCCATCGGTAAACAGGATGTGATAGTTGTTGGTGCAGGTGACCGGGTTCGAGTTGATGGTGGGGATGGGATCGGTATGCGCAGGCAGGCCTGCGACTGCGCCGGCGCCATTTTCGACGAGTTGTCCGATACGGATCAGCGCGTCGAGCGTCGGGGTCTTGTTGCCCGCCGTAATCGGAACCGCAAAGAGCTTGTTGTACCAATTTTCGCGCTGCAGGCCCGACCCCGACACGAAATCGCCGGTATCGAGCCAGTTGGTGGCGACGGCATTCATCACGTGAAAGCCGGCGCGATACTTGTTGTCGACGATGTTGAACGCAATCGCCGTGGTGGTCTTGGCCGCCAGAATACGCGTGCGGTAGTACGCGTACCAGTTCGCGTAGTTGGTCATTTCTTCCGCATACGTGCGCGTGCCGGACACACCCGAGAACGGATCGGTGTACGGGAACGTGCGGCCGTCATTGACGAGACCGGTCCGCGTGAACTTGCCGTACTTAACATTGTTGGTCGTGTTGAGGTCGTTCTTGGTCTGGCAGGTGCCGGCAACGCCGAAGCCCTTCCACTGCGCGTTGGCAGTGCCGTTGACCGAATTGCAAAATTGCACCGAAGCAATCGAATAGTAGTGACGCGGAATGGCGACCGTCGACGCAATGCCGCCACACGTGCCGTCGTTGACCACCTTGTTGTAGAGCGTGGGATCGATTACCGCAGAGTCCGGATACGTAAAGCGTGTCGACACATACGTGCCGGTGTTGTTGTTGTGGCGGCACGTGACGCCGGCGCCATTGGCATCCATCAGCAACGTCGAACCACCGGTGCCCCCGGTGCCACCATAAGTGGAGTTGCAAGCTGCTGACGGCGCGGGATTGCAGGCGGTTGGTGCGACCAGCGAGCCGACCGTGCAACCGGTGGGCGTGGTGCCTGTGGCAGGCGGGCACGCTGGATTGCCGTTAACGGTGATGGCCGGCGCCGGCGATCCTGTGGTGCCGCAGGCGATGCCCGTCACGCTGCATGAGCCGTTGCGTGTGACGATGGGGCCAACACGTGTGCAAGCCAGGCA
>JBDTTY010000327.1:0-3942 GCA_040007975.1 Betaproteobacteria bacterium
GCAAGATCTCAGACCACTTCGCAATCATCCCCACGCTGGTGGCGCCCAAGTCGCTCAACGAAATCGAAGGCAAGCTCTACGATCTCGTCGTGCGCCGCTTTCTGTCCGTGTTCTATCCGGCGGCGGAGCATCTAGTCACCACGCGGATCACGCGGGTGGCCGGCGAACCGTTCAAAACGGAAGGCCGCATTCTCGTCACGCCGGGCTGGCTTGCCGTCTATGGCAAGGAAGCGCAGGGCGACGAGTCGTCGCTGGTGGCGGTCAAGCCTGACGAAGTCGTCGCCACAGAAAAAGTGGATGTGGTGCAGCAGGTCACGAAGCCGCCACCACGTCTCAACGAAGCTACGCTGCTGTCGGCGATGGAAGGTGCCGGCAAGCTAATCGAGGACGACGATCTGCGCGAAGCGATGCGCGAAAAAGGGCTGGGTACACCGGCCACGCGCGCCGCGATCATTGAAGGGCTGATCGCCGAACGTTATGTATATCGCGAGGGCAAGGAACTCGTCCCGACCGCCAAGGCGTTTTCGTTGCTGACGTTGCTGCATGGATTGGGCGTGCCTGAACTTTTCTCGCCGGAGCTCACCGCCGAGTGGGAATTCAAGCTCGCGCAGATGGAGCACGGCAAGTTGAACCGCGACACCTTCATGCGCGAGATCGTCGCGATGACCGCGCACATCGTTGGGCAAGCCAAGAATTACGAGAGCGACACAATCCCGGGCGACTTCGCCACGCTGGTCACACCATGCCCCAAGTGCGGGGGCGAAGTGCTCGAAAAGTACAAGAAATTTCAATGCACCAACTGCGATTTCGCATTTTGGAAAATCATGGGCGGCCGCCAAATGGAGCCGCAAGAGGCTGAAGTCCTGCTGCAAACGCGCGAGATCGGCCCGCTGGAAGGCTTCCGCAGCAAGATGGGCCGGCCGTTCTCGGCCAAGCTCAAACTGACGGATACCAACGAAGTCACGTTTGATTTCGGCAACCCGGCGGACAGCGACGACGGCGAACCCCCGGACTTTTCAGCGCAGTCGCCGCTTGGCATCTGCCCCAAGTGCGGCAACCGCGTGTTCGAGCACGGTATGGCGTACGTGTGCGAGAAGGCCGTAGGGGCGGATCGCACCTGTGACTTCCGTTCGGGCCGCACGATTCTGCAACGCGCGATCGAGCCGGCGCAGATGACCAAGCTGCTGGCCGAGCGCAAGACCGACCTGCTGCAATTCGTGTCACAACGTACGCGGCGCCCGTTCTCGGCATTTCTCGTCGTGCAAAAAGATGGCAAGGTCGGCTTCGAATTTGAAGCCAAGGACCCCACCAAGGCACGTGGTGCGCGTGCGCGCCCGGCCTCGATATTGCGTGTGTTGGGCGCGCATCCGAAGGACAAGGCTCCGGTGGAGTTGCACAGCGGCCGCTACGGTCCCTACGTCAAACATGGCACGATCAATGCGACGTTGCCAGACAGCGAGAAGGCCGATAGCGTGACGCTCGACGAAGCGCTGGTGTTGCTGGCCGAAAAATCAGGCAAGTCGGGCGCCAGCACCAAGGCCCGCGCCACCAAGACCGCGGTGAAAAAAACGAAGGCTGCGCCGACGGCCAAGACAGGCTCCCCATCGGTCCCGGTTGCGGCCAGGACTGCGACCAAGACCGCCTCGAAGTCGGCTGCCAAGACCACCGCGAAGACGCCCGCCAAGACCGCCACGAAGACGGCGCGCAAGACGGCAGCCAAAACGCCCGCAACAACGACCATCAAGACCGTCGCCAAAAAAGCCGCGGCGAAAAAGCCCGCTGCCAAACGCCGCACGCCGTAGCGCCGGGCACGGCGTGGTGATCGCTCACTCGTGGTGACGCGCGACACGGCGTCAGGCTGCGCAGCGCCGCACCATGTGCGCGCCCTGGATGGCCTGCGCGGCGTGGCAGTGCTGCTGGTGTTCTGCGTGCACGCGGCCGGCATTTCAGCCTCCGTGATTTTCGGTGCCGATCTCGACCTCACCAATATCCTGACGCTGTCCACGTGGCCGCAACGTGTGTTGTACTGGTTGCAGCGGTCCCATCACGGCGTGTTCCTGTTCTTCGTGCTCTCGGGCTACCTGATCGGTCACATGTGGTGGCCGCAACCGCAAGCCAGCTATCGACGGTTCGTGTGGCGACGCACGTTGCGCATCTATCCTGCTTTCCTGCTGGCGTTCGCGGCTTCCCTTGGTTATGCGTCGTGGACGGGCACCTGGAGCCCGCCGGATTGGTGGCGCGTTCTCGGTAACTTCGTCTTCTTCAACGGCGCGCCCGGGTCGCGCGTGGTGCCGTTCAATATTGTCACGTGGTCGTTGTTTTACGAGATGACGTTTTACGTGCTGTTTCCATTGGTGGTGATCGCGGCGTTACGCCTCGCACCGCGCGCGGCGTGGTGGGTGCCCGCTCTGGGTATTGCGGTACCTTTGGTGGCCGTGGTCGGCGGTGCGGATCCGCTCGTGTTGTGCTGGTCGCTGCTCTTTTGCGGGGTGGCGTTGGCCTTTGGACAGGGACGCGCAGTGGCAACTCTGGCACGTGTGCCGACGGTCGTGGTGGTGCTCGCGTATCTTGCCGTCACGACGTCCGCGCTGTTCGACGTGATGCCGATGCCGGTCGCCATACTCGCCTTCGCGTGCGTCGCGGTGCTGGTGCTGGCCAAGAGTCTTGCCGGGGGCAATGGCATTGCAACGCTGCTGGCGGCGACGCCGCTGGTCTTGCTGGGACGCATCAGCTATTCGTTCTACCTGTTGCACTGGATGATCACGATGCTGGTCGCGATCGAGGTGGGGCGGCATGCCAGCGCGTGGGGCGTCGTGGCGATGTCGCTCGTGATTTTTGCGGGTGGTTTCGTGTTGTCCGCGATCGCGGCCAGCCTCTCGTGGTGGGCCGCCGAGCGCCCGTACTTCCGCCGCGGCGCTATCCGAACTTGATACCCTGCGCCAACGACATCTGGCGACTCCAATTCACCGTGTTGGTCTGGCGACGCATGTACGCCTGCCATGCATCGGATCCCGATTCGCGCCCACCACCGGTCTCTTTTTCGCCCCCAAAGGCGCCGCCGATTTCAGCGCCGGAGGTGCCGATGTTGATGTTGGCGATGCCGCAGTCGCTGCCGGCGGCGGCAAGAAATGCTTCGGCAATATGCAGGTCGGCCGTGAACAAGGCACTGGACAGACCTTGGCGGACCCCATTGTTGAGCGCGATGGCGGCTTCGACCGTGTCGAAGCTCATCACATAAAGGATTGGCGCAAAGGTTTCGCGCTGCACACATGGCCAATCATTGCGAACGTGCGCAATGATTGTTGGCTCGACCCAAAATCCGGGGCCGGGGCGCACGTGACCGCCGGTGACGAGCGTGCCGCCGGCAGTGAGCGCCTCGGCGATCGTGGCGGTATAGCGATGGACGGCGTCGGCATCGATCAGTGGTCCCATCAGCGTATCGGCTTCGAGCGGATCGCCGATACGAACTTGCCGGTACGCGCGCTCGAGTCGCGCGAGCAAGTCATCCGTCAGCGATTGATGCACGATCAATCGGCGCGTGGTCGTGCAGCGCTGGCCCGCTGTGCCCACGGCGCCAAACAGTACTGCCGGCACCACGAGATCGAGGTCGGCATCAGCGGCGATGATCAGCGCATTATTGCCCGCACATTCGAGCAGCGACTTGCCAAAACGCGCGGCCACCCGTGTGGCCACGTCGCGGCCGACGATTGAGGACCCGGTGAACGACACCAGTGCGAGTCGCGCGTCGTCGACCAGCGCTTGCGCGCTTGCATTGTCCACGATGGCCAGTGTAAAAATGGCCGGCAGCGACAATTGTGCCATCACCTGATTGGCGAGCGATTGCACTGCCAGCGCAGTAAGCGGCGTCTTGGGCGACGGCTTCCACACGACGGCATTGCCGCAGATGCAGGCCAGCAGCGCATTCCATGCCCACACCGCCAC
>JBDTTY010000328.1:0-3941 GCA_040007975.1 Betaproteobacteria bacterium
AGCGCGCGCTGCGCGCGAAATCGTGTACCGAATACGGCCCCTTCATCGGCAATTGCGGCAGCGGCGCACCGCCCGTCGTGCGAAAGATGACGCCAAGCAGGATCGGGTGCCAATTGACTGTCCGACCGTGTCTTGCCGCCAATGCTTCGATTTTTTGCGCGGCAATGTATCCGTAAGGCGACGAGAAATCGAAATAGAAATCGATGGGGGCAGCACTCATTGGCAGACTCCAGGATGCAACGTCAGTTGGTCAGCGCGCGCGCAATCACCATGCGCTGGATATCGCTCGTGCCTTCGTAGATCTGACACACCCGAACGTCGCGATAGATTCGCTCGACAGGGAAATCGGCGACATAGCCGTAGCCGCCATGAATCTGGATGGCTGCCGAACACACGCGCTCGGCCATTTCCGAGGCGAAGAGCTTGGCCATCGATGCTTCCTTGAGGCAGGGCAAACCGGCATCGCGCAATGCTGCCGCATGCCAGATCAACTGTCGCGCGGCTTCAATATCCACCGCCATGTCAGCCAGTCTGAATCCCACCGCCTGATGGTCGGCGATGGCCTTGCCAAAACTCTGCCGTTCGCGTGCAAACACCAGCGCGGCGTCGAATGCCGCGCGCGCCATCCCGACCGCCTGCGCGGCGATGCCGATGCGTCCACCTTCGAGATTGGACAGCGCGATCCGGTATCCGCCGCCTTCGGTGCCCAGCAGATTGTCTGCGGGCACCTCGCAATTGTCGAACGTGATCTGCGCGGTGTCCGACGCATGCTGTCCCAACTTTTCCTCGACCCGCGCCACCACGAAGCCGGGAGTCCCCGTATCGACGACAAAGCCGGAAATGCCTTTCTTGCCTGCGTTTTTGTCCGTAACCGCAAACACGATTGCCACGTCGGCATTCTTGCCGGTGGTGATGAACTGTTTGACCCCGTTGAGCACATAGCGATCGCCGCGCTTGTCCGCGCGCGTCGTGATGGCGCTGGCATCCGAGCCCGCCTGCGGCTCCGTCAGGCAAAAACAACCAAGCCAGTCCCCGCGCGCGAGCGGTCTCAAGTAATGCTCCTTCTGCGCATCGGTTCCAAACGCATTGAGCGGCCCGCACACCACGGAATTTTGCACGCTGACAATCGTCGATGTCGCACCATCGCCCGCCGCGATTTCCTCCAGCGCGACTGCGAGCGACACATAGTCCATTGCGGCACCGTCCCAGCGTTCCGGCACCACCATGCCCATCGCACCGAGTTGGCCGAGCGCACGCAACTCATCACGCGGAAAATGCGCGTCACGATCCCACCGCGCGGCGTTGGGCGCCAACTGCTCCTGCGCAAATGCCCGCATCGTGTCGCGTATCAGCTGTTGTTCTTCGGTCAGCAACATGGCGTCACGCGGGCACGGGGGCGGCAGGCGCAGGCGCCGACGGCCGATTGATGACGTACACGCCGAGTATCACCAGTACGCCACCGACGAGCATCGACATTTCGAGCGCCTCGCCCAGCAGCAAAACACCAAGCGTCACCGCCGCCACCGGCACGAGATTGATGAACACTGCGGTTCGCGCCGGGCCGATGGTTTTCACGCCTTCGTAGAACCAGACAAATGCAACCGCAGTGCCGAATACGCCGAGGAAGCCTATCGCAAACCATCCTTGGGTCGACGCCTGCGGGATGATCAGGTTGCCGCTGAACGCCGCCACAATCGCCAGAAATATCACACCGGTCAGCGCCGCATACGTGGTGGCTGCCAACGGCGAGAGGCCCATGAGTATGCTCTTGCCCAACAGCGTGTAGGTAACCCATGCCAGTACGCAGCCAAGCAGCGCGGCCTCTCCAACGCCCATGTCGCCGGTGAACAGTGCCAGCGGATTGCCATGCCCGAGCACGACCGTGACGCCGAATAGCGCCACCACAATGCCAAGAACTCGATTGCGCGTCAGCGGTTCGTGCAGAAAAAACGCCGCACCGAGGGCGGTCATCGCAGGATTGAGCGCCATGATCAGCGATCCGCGCGAGGCCGGCACGCGCTCCAGACCGAACATGAAGCAAAGGTTGTAGGTCGCCACACCGGTGAGTCCCAGCAACGACACGCCGATCCATTGCGCGCGGGTGAGGCGAGGCAAGCCGCCATCGAGACGCCAGCTGAGCAGCAACAGCGCTACACAGGCGACGACATAACGCCACAAAGCCGCCGTGGGTGCAGGCATCTCGTGGGCGGCAACGCGCCCCGCGACGAACGTGCCGCCCCACAGCATCGCCACGACGACGAGCTTGCCGTAAATCGAGGGAGGCGCAGACGCCGAGGTCATCGCCTTTCGTCCATCGCCCGCTTGATTGCGATGGCGGCAAACGCGCGCCCCAGTATCCAGCGCGGCACGGTTGAAGCCCGCCAACGGGCGACGTCGGCCGCCAACAGCACGGCAGCCAGCGAAAAGAGCAGCACAGTATCGAGCGGGATCATGACGGGTCGTATTCGATGTTGGAGCCAGAAGAACGGCGTTGCGCTATATGAGCTCGATCGCCATCGCCGTGGCCTCACCACCACCGATGCACAATGCGGCCACGCCGCGTTTCTTGCCGTGCTTGCGCAACGCGCCGATCAACGTCACCAGAATGCGTGCGCCGGACGCACCGATCGGATGACCCATGGCGGTGGCACCGCCATGCACGTTGACCTTGTCGTGTGGCAATCCATGTTCCTGCATTGCCGCCATCGTGACCACCGCAAACGCCTCGTTGATCTCGAACAGATCGACGTCCTTGGTTGTCCAGCCGGTCGTCTTGTAGATCTTTTCGATCGCACCCACGGGCGCGGTCGAGAACCAGGCTGGTTCCTGCGCATGTGTCGCATGCGCGACGATCACCGCCAAAGGCTTCAAGCCACGCCTTTCGGCCTCGGATCGGCGCATCAGCACCAAAGCTGCGGCACCATCGGAAATCGAGCTCGAGTTGGCAGCCGTGACCGTGCCGTCCTTGCGAAAGGCCGGTTTCAGATTGGGAATCTTGTCCGGTGTGGCCTTTGCCGGTTGTTCGTCCTTGTCGATGACGACGTCGCCCTTACGTCCGGTCACGGTGACCGGCGCAATTTCCCACGCAAAGGTCCCATCGTTGTTGGCCCCCAGCGCACGCGACAGCGATGTCAACGCGAATTGGTCCTGCGCCTCGCGCGTGAATGCATATTTGCCGGCGCAGTCTTCGGCAAAGCTGCCCATCAGCCGCCCTTTGTCATAGGCATCTTCGAGGCCATCGAGAAACATGTGATCGAGTACTTGCTGATGCCCCATCCGGTAGCCGGTGCGTGCCTTCGGCATCAGGTACGGAGCGTTGCTCATGCTTTCCATGCCGCCCGCCACCATGACCTTGGCAGAACCGGCAAGCAACGCATCGTGCGCGAGAATCGTCGCTTCCATTGCCGAGCCGCACATCTTGTTGACCGTCGTACAGCCCGTCGAAATTGGCAATCCTGCCTTCAGCGCCGCCTGTCGCGCAGGGGCCTGACCTTGCCCTGCCGGCAACACACACCCGAAAATGGCCTTGTCGATGTCGGTGGGGGCGACACCCGCGCGCTCGACCGCCGCCTTGATGGCAACCGCACCTAGATCACTCGCTGCCAGCGACGCGAAGTCGCCTTGAAATCCGCCCATCGGCGTACGCGCTGCACCCACAATCACGATCGGATCAATTTCCATCGGGGAAAATTCCTACTTCGTTTCGTTGAAGAGTTCGCGGCCAATCAGCATGCGCCGGATTTCGGACGTGCCCGCGCCGATTTCGTAGAGCTTGGCATCACGCCACAGACGACCGGTCGGATACTCGTTGACGTAACCGTTGCCACCAAGCGTCTGGATCGCCTCGCCGGCCATCCAGGTGGCTTTTTCCGCCGCGTAGAGAATTGCGCCGGCCGCATCCTTGCGGATGGCGTTCTTGCCGCTGCAGGCGTGGGCCACCG
>JBDTTY010000329.1:0-3935 GCA_040007975.1 Betaproteobacteria bacterium
CCCAGATCCTGTAGCAACCGGCCGTCCCAGAATTTCCGCCCCCATCATGCGCTATTCGATTTTTTCACTTATCAGGCAGGCTGCGAGCCATCACCAGAACTGGCCGCTCGCATGGCGTAGTCCGCCGCCCAAGAAACATTACGACGCGGTGATCATCGGTGGTGGCGGACACGGACTTGCCACGGCCTACTACCTCGCCAAGAACCACGGGATGACCAACATCGCCGTCCTGGAAAAGGGCTGGCTGGGCGGGGGCAACACCGGCCGCAACACGACCATCGTCCGCTCCAACTATCACCTCGAACCCAATGCGCACTTCTACGAGTTCTCTCTCAAGCTGTGGGAGCGCTTGTCGCAGGAACTCAATTTCAACGTGATGTACAGCGCGCGCGGGGTGCTCAATCTTGTCCACTCCCCTGCCGACATGGATGCCGCCATGCGCCGCGGCAATGCGATGCGCCTCAATGGCATCGATGCAAAATTCATGTCACGCGACGAGATCGCCGCGTGGATTCCCAATCTCGACTGCTCTCCTGCCGCGCGGTTCCCGATTCTGGGCGGGCTGCTGCAGCCGCGTGGCGGCACCGTCCGCCACGATGCGGTGGCTTGGGGTTACGCACGCGCCGCGGACGCCCTCGGCGTGGACATCATCCAGCAATGCGAAGTGACGGGCATTCGCATCGACGGCGGCGCCGTTACGGGCGTCGAAACGACGCAAGGCTCAATCGCCACGCCAAAGCTCGGCATCGCAGTGGCGGGACATTCGGGCCATGTCGCGGCGATGGCCGGCATCACGTTGCCGATCGAATCGCATGTGCTGCAAGCGATGGTGTCGGAACCGGTCAAGCCAATCCTGGACACAGTAGTCACGTCAGGTGCCGTCCATTTCTATATCAGTCAATCCGACAAGGGCGAACTGGTGATGGGTGGCGATCTCGATTTTTACAACTCGTACGCGCAGCGCGGCAATCTCCCCATCGTGGAACACGTGGTGGCCGCGTGCCTCGCCCTCTTTCCCAGTTTCGGCCGGTTGCGCCTGATGCGCACCTGGGGCGGCATCATGGACATGACGATGGACGGTAGTCCCATCATCGGCAAGCTGCCCGTCGCGGGCCTCTACATGACCGGCGGGTGGTGCTACGGCGGCTTCAAGGCCACGCCTGCTTCGGGTTTCCTGCATGCGCACACGATCGCCCACGACGCACCCCATCCATTGAACGCTGCATTTACGCTCGAGCGCTTTGCACAAGGCGGGATGATTGATGAAAAAGGTGCGGGACCCTACGCATGGGCGCATTGACGTGAAAGTCTTTGCATCATGATGCTCATTCCATGCCCGTGGTGCGGACCACGCAACCAGATCGAATTCACGTATGGCGGCGACGCCACGGTGCAGCGCCCGGCTGTCGATGCCCCCGATACTGCGTGGTTCAGCTACGTGTATCTGCGCGACAATCCACGCGGACCGCATGACGAACTGTGGCTGCATAGCGCTGGTTGCCGCACGTGGTTCAAGGTGCGCCGAGACACGCGCACCCACGACATTTTGGCCAGCGCGCTGATCGACGAAGAACTTCCGCGAGGCGCGCCGTGACGCAGCCGTATCGACTTCCCGCAGGCGGCAGCATCGATCGCGCTCACCCCATTCGCTTCGAGTACGACGGCATCGGCTATGCCGGATACGCCGGTGATACGCTGGCGTCGGCGCTGCTCGCCAACGGCGTGCATCTCGTCGGACGCAGCTTCAAATATCACCGGCCGCGCGGCATCGTGAGCGCCGGGACGGAAGAACCCAACGCACTGGTGCAACTCGCGCGGGGCGCCCGCACCGAGCCCAATGCGCGCGCCACCACACTGGAACTGTACGAGGGCCTCGTCGCCGCAAGCCAGAATTGCTGGCCGTCGGTGCGCTTCGATATCGGGGCGATCAACAACCTGATTTCGCGCTTCATCCCGGCGGGTTTTTACTACAAGACGTTCATGTGGCCGCCAACGCCGCGTTGGTGGCTCAAATACGAACACGTGATCCGCCATGCAGCAGGCATGGGGCGCGCGGCCACGGCGCCCGATCCTGATCGTTATGAGCATCAGTACGCGCATTGCGATGTGCTGGTCATCGGCGGCGGCACGACGGGACTTGCCGCCGCGAGGGCCGCCGCGAGCACGGGTGCCACTGTCATTGTGTGCGACGAGAATCCGCGATGGGGCGGTGGTCCGCTTGATCTCGACATCACCATCGACGACATCGCCGCGGCGCAATGGGGCGAGGATGTCGTGCAGCAGCTTGCGACGCAGCCCCATGTCACGCTGCTGTCGCGCACGACGGCATTCGGCTACTACGATGGCAATCTCGTGGGCGCGGTCGAGCGCGTCGCCGACCATCTCGTCTCGCCGAACCCCTGCGCGCCCCGGCAACGCATGTGGAAAATCCGCGCCAAGGCGGTGGTGCTGGCCAGCGGCGCTTTTGAACGCGGCATCGTCTACGCCAACAACGATTTGCCGGGAACGATGCTGGCAAGTGCCGCACGCACCTACGTGCAGCGCTATGGCGTGCGGCCTGGAAAGCAAGCCGTCATTTTTACCAACAACGATGGTGCCTACGCAGATGCATTGGTCATGCATGCAGCGGGGATTGAAATTGTCGCCGTGGTGGATGTGCGGCCCGAGTCGCAATTGGCAGGTGGCCTGCCTGCGCGAGCGCGGGCCGCGGGTATTCCGGTGCGCGCGAACTCGGTCATCGTTGGTGCCTATGGTTCCCAGCATGTCGCTGCCGTTGACATTGCACCGCATGGCGGTGGTCCGGTGAAGCGTGTCGACTGTGATCTTGTCTGCGTGTCGGGAGGCTGGAACCCCGCCGTGCATCTGTTTTCGCAGGCGCGCGGCAAGCTGCGCTACGACGACGCGCTCGCGGCGTTCGTGCCCGCTTCGTCGCCATTGCCAATTCTGCCCGCGGGCGCGGCCAATGGCCACTTCGATCTCGCGGCGGCATTACAGGATGGACATGCTGCCGGACTTGCCAGCGCCGCGCGCGCCGGTGCCGCCGGCACGACATCGTGCAGCGCACCGCGTGCAATCTCGCCACCCTGCGCCGCGCTGCAGCCGTTATGGGCTGTTCCGGCGGGCAGCACCAGTGCCAAGCGGTTTGTCGATTTGCAAAACGACGTCACCGTCAACGATATTGCGCTGGCGGCGCGCGAAGGTTATCAGGCGGTGGAGCACCTTAAACGCTACACCACGCTTGGCATGGGCACCGATCAGGGCAAGACCAGCAATATCGTCGGCCTGGCGCTGATGGCGGAACAGTTGAGTGTGTCGATCCCCGAAGTCGGCACCACGACGTTTCGCCCCCCGTACACGCCGGTCACGCTGGGCGTCGTCCCTGGTGCCGAAACCGGCGCGCACGTGGCGCCGACGCGCTATTCGGCAATGCACGAATGGCACGCCTCGCGTGGGGCACGTTTCGTCAACGCCGGCATGTGGAAGCGGCCGCATTCCTATCCGCGCACTGGCGAAACCGAGGACGATGCCGCCAATCGCGAGGCACTCAACGTGCGTTCCAATGTCGGCGTGGTCGACGTGTCGACACTTGGCAAGATCGAGTTACAGGGTCGTGATGTAGCGGAGTTGTTGAACCGCGTCTACATCAATCGCTGGGACACGCTGGCGGTGGGTCGTTGCCGCTATGGCGTGATGCTGCGCGACGACGGGCTGGTGATGGACGACGGCACGACGTCGCGACTAGCCCCTACGCACTACCTGATGACCACGACCACCGTCAACGCAGTGAAAGTGATGCAGCATCTCGAATATCTGTTGCAGGCCGTGTGGCCCGAGCTCGACGTGTACGCCACGTCGGTGACCGAACAGTGGTCGGCCGCAGCGCTCTCCGGTCCCAAGGCGCGCGAGGTGCTGTCCACGCTGGTCGACATCGATGT
>JBDTTY010000330.1:0-3926 GCA_040007975.1 Betaproteobacteria bacterium
TGCGCTCGCGCGTCACGTTTCTTCCGGCGTCCACTGACGTGCTGCCCTTTTACGGTGCGGCCGATGTCTTCGTGTTGCCGGCACTCTACGATTCGTTTCCGGACGCGGCCATGGAGGCAATGGCCAGCGGATTGCCCGTCGTGACCAGCACCCGTTCGGGCGCTGCCGAGCTTGTCACCGAATACGACGCCGGCTTTGTCTGCGACGCGCGCGACGTGCCGGCGCTGACAGGACACCTGCGCACGATGCTCGACCCGCAAGTGCGCGCCCGCCTCGGTGAAAATGCACGCAATGCCATTTTGCCTTTGTCACCGTCGGCGATGACATTGAAGTTGGTGCTGCTGTACAAGCAATTGCTGGAAGCGAGCGTTGCGCACAAGGCAGCGGCACGCGCCGCCGCACTTGCCGCCAGTGCCGAAGCACCACCGTTGCACGGCGAGGATGGGCTCGAATCGGAAACGCTGCATCCCGACGAAACCCCGGCAATGCGCGGCGCTCCCAAACCGCCGCCACGCTGATGCAACTTGCGATCATCCGCCAGCGGTACACGCCGTTTGGCGGCGCCGAGCGCTTCGTCGAACGAGCCCTTGATGCGTTGTCGACGCAAGGCATCGACATCCTGTTGTTGACGCGTCGCTGGCCCGCCGGGACCAACGCGCTGGTGCGCCCCATCATCGTCAATCCGCGGTATCTGGGGCGCACGATGCGGGATGCGACGTTTGCGCGCAGTGTTTGCGCAACACTCGCGTCGATGCCGCCCACGCTCGTGCAATCGCATGAACGGATTGCCTGTTGCGACATCTATCGATCCGGCGACGGCGTCCACGCGGCATGGGTGGAAGAGCGCATGCGCGATGCGTCGCCGCTTGCCCGCCTGGCGCTTGCCGCGAGCCCCTATCATCGCTACATGCTGGCCGCGGAGCGTCGTCTGTATGCGAGCCCGCGATTGCAGCGCGTGATCTGCATTTCGACCATGGTACAGACGGAAATCCACGAGCGTTTTGGCCTGCCACGCGAACGGCTGCCGGTGATTTACAACGCGATCGATCCCGCCGTGTTCAATCCCGCATTGCGTGCGCATCGCGACGATATACGCGCGCGTCATGGCATCGCCAGGGACGCCGTCGTATTTCTTCTTGTCGGCTCCGCCTATGCACGCAAAGGCGTCGGGCGGGCGATCGAAGCACTGGCGCTGTTGCCCCCCGGTGCGCACCTGCTGGTGGTGGGACGCGATCGTGCGCCGGGCCGCTACGCCCGTTTGGCGCAGCGCCTTGGCCTGGCGGATCGCGTCACCTTCGCCGGTGCGCAGACCGATCCAAAACCCTACTACGGGGCCGCAGACGCGTTCGTACTGCCGACGCTCTACGACGCGCTGTCGAATGCGGTATTGGAAGCGCTTGCCTGCGGTCTGCCGGTGGTCACCAGTGATCGATGCGGCGCAGGCGAGTTGGTGGCAGCGCATGTGGCAGGCACCGTTTGTCCTGCACGCGACATCGTCGCCATTGCACAAGGCATGTCAGCGTTGCTGGATCCTGCACATCGCGCGCGCGCCAGTGCTGGCGCATTGGACGCGGTGCGCCCGCTGACACCGGAGGCGATGGCGCACCGGCTGACAGCGCTTTATGCAGAGTTGCTGGAACATCGCCTTTGAATCCAGTGCCGACAATCCGCTGCGCTATACTCGGCGCCGATCTTCCACTGCGTGCATGCACGCCTGCGGCACGCGCCGCGGGCGCGCCATAACAAGCCCCCCTCCCCGAAACATGTCGACGTCGGGTCTTCACCTCTACACACGTCTCGCCCGCTACATCCGGCCGTACCGGTGGGCATTCGGCATGGCAGTCGTCGGCATGGTAATCGTCGCCGCCGGCGACCTGATGCTGGCGTGGCTCGTCATCCCGATCGTTCGCAATTTCGAATCCCCCGATCCACTCGCCACCCGATGGCTGCCGCTCGCGATCGTCGGCGTATTCCTGCTGCGCGGGGTGGGCGCCTACATTTCGGAATACGGCATGGGGTGGACTGGTTACCGCGTCGTGTTCGATTTGCGACGCGACCTGATCAACAAACTGTTGAAGTTGCCGACGCCGTATTACGACACTCACGCCGCCGGGATGATCCAGTCGAAAATTTCCTTTGACGCGCATCAACTCGCCTCCGCCGCGTCGGGCGCCATCACCAACGCCATCCGCTCGACGCTCACGATCACGGTGAGCTTCGGCTACCTGATGTGGCTCAATTGGCGGTTGACGCTGCTCACATTCATTGTCGTGCCAATCGTCGGCATCGTGATTCGCTATTTCAGCCGGCGTTTGCGCCGCATCGCTCGCGACATTCAGGATCGCGCCGGGTCGATGACGCAGGTTCTTGAAGAACTGATCAACGGTCACCGTGTCGTGCGCATTTTCGGCGGCGAGGAATACGAACGCGACCGCGCCGTGGCCGCCGCCAACAAGCTGCGCAATGCGATGACGAAGGAATCTTCGGCCACGGCGGCCAGCTCCCCGCTGACGGTATTTTTCGCCGCGTGCGCGGTTGGCGCGATCGTCTGGATCGCGCTGCAGCAAGGCGAAGGCGGCCGTTTCGATTTCGCGTTGTTCATGTCCTACATCGTCGCGTTGCTGACGCTGCTGGAGCGCCTGAAGGGACTATCCGGCATCAATGCGGCCATTCAACGTGGACTGGCCGCCTCCGAAAGCATTTTCGGGCTGCTTGATCATGAAGAAGAGGCGGACACCGGAACGGTGGTGCTCGAGAACTGCCGTGGCGAGGTGCGCTTTGACCGACTGTTTCTGCGTTACAGCGCCAATGACCGCGAAGCAGTGTCGGATATCGAGTTGACGGTGGCCCCCGGCGAGACGGTCGCACTCGTGGGCGCCTCCGGTGCAGGCAAGACGTCGCTCGTCAATCTGGTGCCCCGTTTTTACGAACCATCGGCTGGACGGCTTTTCATCGACGGACACGACGTCACCACACTGACGTTGAAGAGTCTGCGTGCGCAAATCGCGATGGTGTCGCAGGACGTACTGCTATTCAACGATACGGTGGCGGCCAACATTGCCTACGGCATGATGGCCGGCGCCACACGCGAAGAAGTCGAGCGCGCCGCGGCGGCGGCTCATGCGCTTGATTTCATTCGCGCGATGCCCGAAGGCTTTGACACGCTGGTGGGCGAACATGGCGTCCGGCTGTCGGGTGGCCAACGGCAACGCGTCGCGATCGCTCGAGCGATTCTCAAAAACGCACCATTGCTGATTCTCGACGAAGCGACATCGGCGCTGGATTCGGAATCCGAGCGACAAGTGCAGGCCGCGCTCGAAACACTGATGCGTGGACGCACCACGATCGTCATCGCGCATCGACTGTCGACCATCGAAGGCGCCGATCGCATCGTGGTGCTGGACGGTGGACGTATTGTCGAAACGGGCACCCACGTTTCGCTCCTCGCTGCCAACGGGGTCTATGCGCGACTGCACAAGATCCAATTCGCACCGGCGGCGCCAGCGGAGTCGGGCGTTCCCGTCGACACCACGCCGTGAAACAACGCTTTGAGGATGTGCGTGCCGCCGCATTGACAGCGTGGCACGACGCGACGATCCACGCGACCGACCCGCCGCCAACGGCCGCGCCGGACGCCTTGTGGGCATGGATCGCCACCAACCACGGCTGCAACCGGGATTTATGGGCCCAGGAAGACGCGGCCCGCCGCACGGATGTTCCCGCCACAGCAATCGCGGCCAACAAGCGTGCGATCGATGGCTTCAATCAGCGCCGCAATGATGCCGTGGAAAGGATCGACGAAACACTGCTTGGTCGCCTCACCGACGTCTTCCCGCTACCCGATGCATGGCACAACGCGGAGACGGCGGGCGCGATGATCGATCGACTGTCGATACTCGCACTCAAGATTTTCCACATGGGCATCG
>JBDTTY010000331.1:0-3922 GCA_040007975.1 Betaproteobacteria bacterium
ACGAAGATGATGGCCAGCACGAGAAATGCGCGCGACAGCAACGCCAGTCCCGCCTCCTTGCGCTTGCAAAGGCTGGCTGCCAGCACGCCGTAAAACGCGGCCAGTACGAACGCGCTGATCGCCGCGCCATAGCGTTGATCGCGCACGAGTCCCGTCTGCAACGCGAAGCCGATCAGCGGCACCCCGAACACCAGCAGGCCATCCACCGGTGCGCGGGTGCGCAACGGCGCACGGGCCGCGTACAGCACGGCAATCGTCACGTAGAACAGGAAGAACAGCACGAGGAACGGCTGCACGATCGCGAAGTGCTGCGGCCGGTAGAACTGATGACCCCAGACGAGTCCCAGCATGAACGTGAAGATGAACCCGAGCACATTGAGTGCGCGCCACGAGCGCAACCACGCCAGCACGAAGATCGCCGCGTTGAGCACCGCAAAATAACTGAAGAGCGGCAATGGCGAAGGCTCGGTCGACGCCACGAGAAACGGCGCCAGAAAGCCGCCGGCAATGGCGAGTCCAGCCAGCGGCTGCGCATCGCTGCGCACGGCCAGTCCAACGGTCAGCAGGGCAATCGCCACCAGCAACACCAGCGCCACGACGGGTGGCAGCACTTCGTAGAGTCGCAGCGCGGCATACGTGGTGAGATAGAGAATGCCCGCACCTGCACCAGCGAGCGAAATGCCGTAGCCGGGACGCCGCCGCGCCAGCCACATCCCGCCGGCGATCAACGCCCCTCCGGCCAGGGCCACGCCGGTCAACTTGACTTCGATCGACACGGTGATCATCTCGGCGAAATACCGCAGCAGAAAGGCAACGCCGAAAAAGAGGATCACGACGCCGACGCGTGTGAGCAGATTGCCCCCGGTGATCCATGCCCACACCGGGTTGGTGACTGCCACCGTGACCGGCTCGACCGAAGCGCGGTTTGGTGCCGCCGCTGCCGACGCCGCGCGCCGTGATTCGTGGTTTGCCGCGGCAGCGCGCGCAAGCGTGCCATCCGGCGCGAGGACGAAATCGGCAGGCGCAGGCGCGGCGCGATGGTCGATCGGCGCGACTGGCTCGATTGGGCCAAGAGGTGTCCGCGGTTCGACCGGCGAATCCGGCGCCATCGATATCGCGCCGGTGGCGGCCGCATCAATTGGCGCGACACTGCGTACTTCGTCGCGGAGTGCCATGACCTCGGTATCGTCGGCGCGCAATGTCGCAGTCATTTCCGCTTCGATGCGGGCAAGGCGCGCTTCGATTGCAGTCAAGCGCTCAGGTACCGTGAGCGTCGATCGCGCTGGCGCCGTCGCGACCACAAGCGGCGGCGCCGATCCGGGCGTGACCGTCGTCGCGCGCGGCCCCTCCGCGGACACCTGTTGCGCCGATGCCACATCAACGCGCGTATTGTGGGCGACAAGCTCGCTGCGCGACCGCAGCGCCAATGCAATGATGAGTCCGCTGAAGGCCCCGGCTATCGCCCCCTGAAAGCCGGCGAAGGCGGCGCCAAGGACCAGTCCAGCAAGGATGCCGATTGCGATAAGCATGAACGTGTCCTGTCGTCGAGCCGGTAGCGTTGAAGGAGAAAATCAGCGGCGGTCGCCGCGCATTGCGAGTACGCGCGCGTGCAATGCGTCCGGCGTGGCCGCCGCCGGTGATACCGGTGGGCCGACGACGATGGCAATACGCGAAAAGATGCCGCGCAATTTCTGCATGGCCTTGCCTTGATGCGACCGGCTGAAAAAACTACCCCACAGGCCCCGCAGCGCCATCGGCACGACCGGGACCGGCGTATCAGCCAACATGCGCTCGATGCCGCCGCGAAAGCTTCCCATCTCGCCGTTCTCGGTCAGTCGCCCCTCAGGAAAGATCGCAACGATCTCGCCGTTGCGCAGCGCGGCGGCAGCGCTTGCAAACGCCGACTCCTTCAGCGCGGGGTCCTCCTTGGCTGACGCCACCGGAATCGCGCGCAACGTGCGAAACAGCCAGTTGAGCACCGGCACCTGAAAGATCCGATGGTCCATGATGAAGCGCATTGGTCGCCGCACCGATGCCGCAATCACGATGGCATCGACATAGCTCACGTGGTTGCAGACGACGATGCAGGGTCCCGTTTCCGGCACGTTGTCCAACCCTTCCTCGGTCACGCGATAAACGGTGTGGATCAATATCCACGCCAGAAATCGCATCAGGAATTCGGGCACCAGCGTGTAGATGTAGATCGCCACAATGGCGTTGAGAATGCCGGTGACGAGGAACAGTCCGGGAATCGATACGCCTCCGTGCAACAACCCGATGGCGGTCCCCGCCGACGACACCATGAAGACCGCATTCAGGATGTTGTTGGCCGCAATGATCCGGGACCGGTGCGACGGTTCGGAGCGCTCCTGGATCAGTGCATACAGCGGCACAATGTAGAAGCCGGCAAATATGCCGATCAGCATCAGATCCGCCACCACGCGCCAATGTCCAGGTCCAACGAGAAATGCCCCGACGCCGGTCACCATTGTTGCCTGCATGCCGTGCGTGGAAAACCACAGATCAACGGCGAATAACGTCAGCCCAATCGACCCGAAAGGAACGAGACCCAACTCCACCTTGTGCCCGGACAACCGCTCGCACAGCAGCGAACCGGTGCCGATGCCGACAGAAAATAGAGCCAGCAGCAACGTCACCACATGCTCGTCGCCGCCCAGAACATTTTTGGCAAAATTGGGAAACTGGGTGAGCAACGTCGCGCCATAAAACCAGAACCAGGAAATGCCGAGCATCGACAGCCACACAACTCGGTTGCCATAGGCAAAGCGCAAATTGCGCCACGACTCGGTAAACGGATTCCAGTTGATCCGCAATCCGGGCGCCGCCGCAGGCAGACCCGGTATCGCGCGGCTGACGAGCCAGCCTGCGACGGCGACTGCGACCGCCGCGGCACCGGCAAATGCCGGGCCGTTGGGCTCCACTGCCACCAAAACGCCACCGACGATGGTGCCCAGCAAGATCGCCACAAACGTGCCCATTTCCACCAGACCGTTGCCACCGATCAATTCGCGTGGCTGCAGCGTCTGCGGCAGGATCGCGTATTTAACAGGTCCGAAAAATGTCGAGTGCACGCCCATCAATCCAAGTGCCACAAACAACAACGTGAGATTGCGCTGCCAGAAGCCGACAAATCCGATCAACATGATTGTGATCTCGAGCATCTTGATCGCGCGAATCAGGAATGCCTTGTCGTACTTATCTGCAAATTGCCCGGCCGTGGCCGACAGCAGCACAAACGGCAGGATGAATAGTCCGGCGGCCAGATTGACGAGCGTGTTGGAGTCGAGGCTCGACATCCCCGCTGCCTGATAGGCGACGAAGATGACCAATGCGTTCTTGTAGATGTTGTCGTTGGCCGCGCCCAGAAACTGGGTCCAGAAAAAAGGCGCAAAGCGGCGCTGCCGCAACAGTGCAAATTGGCTTTGGGGAGGAGCAGATGAGGTCATGTCGGACGGTGGAAGAAACGGCGGGTGGCGAATACTTTCGGCGCCAACGCTGCGCGACGGTAGCGGAAACTGCGCTTTAACATGAAATCGAACAGCAGCGCGTTGCGTACGCGCAATTGGCGCACGGGCAGGACCGCATCCTGCGGGACGAATTCGCAAGTCCGGCGGCACCACCGCTCGGCAAAAAGCGGCGCGGGTTCATGCGGACCGCGTCTCGAGATTGGCAAGGTAGTCGAGTACTGACGTCAACGCGGCTCGCACGGCCGGCGGGTCGGTGCGATACCAGACCTGCTTGCCGATCTTTTCCGCGCGCAATACACCCGCTTCACGCAGCACCTTCAGATGATGGGCAACTGCGGAACGCGACAGCGTCGACGCCGCGACGATCTGCGTGATCGTGAGGCGCTCGCCCGGTTCGAACATCAGGACGATCCGCTGGCGGTGTTCCTCGCCCA